>CAJXQA010000005.1 GCA_913058475.1 uncultured Nitrosomonadales bacterium | reverse complement strand
TCGTCGGCAGCGTCAGATGTGTATAAGAGACAGGAGGAATTGATTGCAATTTTTTATTTCTAAAGGGGTGGGTTTGTTCAAGGGAGGAAGACACTTTACCGCATTGGTGATTCTACAATTGAGCAACTCAAGACCATCTCCATTTTCTTTTGAATAGGGTTTATTTGAGAGGCCATGCTTAAATAATGTTTCATACAAAATAATACCTGCATGATCACCTGTAAATGGACGTCCGGTTTTATTCGCCCCATGAAGCCCTGGCGCTAAACCCACGATAAGTAATTTGACATTTTTATCTCCAAAGGCAGGGACAGGCTTGCAAAAATAATCTGGGTATTTTTTTTTCGAAAGACTTAGGTAGTCACTTAACCGATCACATTTAATACAATTAGGATCATAATTCATCTTAAGATTAACTTTGGGGGACAATCTCTATAAATTTACTGTTGTAATCCGTAAGTTGGTCAAAATTTAAATACTTATAAATTTCACTCGAGTCTTTGTTTATCTTATCCTTCATAAACTTTAAATACTCTTTTTTAGAAGGAATATAACCCAACAATGCACAGATTGATGCTAACTCAGCTGAGCCAAGATACACTTGGGCTTCCTTGCCCATCCTATTATCAAAGTTTCTTGTGCTAGTTGAAAAAACCGTCGCCTTATCCTCAACTCTTGCCTGATTGCCCATGCAAAGGCTACAGCCAGGTATCTCAGTCCTTGCACCTACTTTCTCAAAGATCTTATAGATTCCCTCTTTTTTCAGTTGTGACTCGTCCATTCTAGTCGGAGGGGCAATCCATAACTGTTTGACAGCTTTCTCTTCATTTTTCATCATAAAACCAGCGGCCCTGTAATGACCAATATTTGTCATACAGCTTCCAATAAATACCTCATCAATTTTGTTTAACTCAACCTCTGATAGTTTTTTTATATCATCAGGATCATTTGGACAGGCAACCAATGGTTCTGTTATGGAATTTAGATCTATATCTAACACATATGAATATTGAGCATCTTCATCAGGCTTAAGTAACTTTGGATCTTTGATCCATTGCTTCATTTCGGTAATCCTCCTACTTAACGTTCTTGCATCCTGATAACCATTTTCGATCATTTTTTCCATTAAAAAGATATTAGATTGCAAAAATTCGATGATGGGTTCTTTATTCAATCTCACCGTACATCCGTTAGCAGATCGTTCTGCCGAAGCATCAGAAAATTCAAATGCCTGCTCAACTTTTAGGTCTGGCAACCCCTCAATCTCTAATATCTTGCCGTTAAAAATATTCTTTTTACCTTTTTTTCCAATTGTTAGCTGATTTTCTTTAATCGCACAATAAGGAATTGCATTAACCAAATCCCTTAAAGTAATGCCTGGTTGCATCTCACCGGAAAATTTAACTAATACTGACTCTGGCATATCAATAGGCATCACCCCAATCGCAGCTGCAAATGCAACTAGGCCTGAGCCTGCGGGAAAGGATATTCCTATGGGAAATCGAGTATGTGAATCCCCCCCAGTGCCAACCGTGTCAGGAAGGATCATTCTGTTGAGCCAGGAATGTATTACGCCATCTCCTGCTTTGAGGGAAACGCCTCCTCGGCTACTCATGAATTCAGGTAATGTGTGTTGAAGCTCAATATCAACTGGCTTTGGATAAGCAGCCGTATGACAAAAACTTTGCATAACTAATTCAGCATTAAACCCTAAACAGGCTAGATCCTTTAGTTCATCCCTTGTCATAGCACCCGTGGTATCTTGAGATCCAACTGTTGTTATTTTTGGCTCACAATAAGTACCTGGAGAAATACCATCAACCCCGCAAGCCTTTCCAACCATTTTCTGAGCTAATGTAAAGCCATGTTTTTTTTGTTCTTTATTTATTGATTCTATAAAGATTTTTGTTGCTCCAAGGCCTAGTGTATTTCTTGATTTTTCAGTTAACCCTTTACCAATAATTAATGAGACTCTCCCCCCTGCCCGAACCTCATCAAGAAGCGTCTTTGGTCTTATATTAAAACTAGATAACACATTATTGCTTTCGTCAAAGATTTTTCCTTTTGAAAAGTCAATTTCTATTATGTCTCCTGTCTTAAAATTTGAAACCTCACACTCAATCGGTATCGCACCTGAGTCTTCTGCTGTATTAAAGAAAATGGGTGCAATTTTCCCACCCAATATAACGCCTTCAGTATTTTTGTTGGGTACATGAGGGATTGGCTTACCAAAATGCCACTGAAGAGAATTGATTGCAGATTTTCTTGACGAACCCGTCCCAACAATATCACCAACAAAAACAATGGGAAGATTCTTACCTTTCAATTTTTTAATTTGATCAAAAATGTCTGGTGCTTTATTCAAAAGCATGGATTTTGCATGAAGTGGAATATCAGGCCTAGACCATGCTTCTTGAGCCGGTGATAAATCATCAGTATTGATTTCTCCCTCTGCCCTAAAAACAATCATTTTTGTTTTATTAGGTGTTTTAGGTTTTGTTGTGAACCAATCTGCTGCTGCCCAAGACTTTAGGACTTGGGTGGCATATTTATTGCCTTTGTTATGAAGCTTTTCAACGTCGTAGTATGAATCAAAGATTAATATACTTTTTGATAATGACTCTGCAGCAGCTTCTGCTTGATCACTTTCTAACAACTTAACAAGGGCTTGTACGTTATAGCCGCCAAGCATGGTTGATAATAATTCTGTTGAGTACTTTGAACTGATATAAGGACTCGTAATTTTTTTGGTCGCTATATCATTCAAAAATGCCGCTTTTATATAAGCTGCTGGATCGACTCCTGCCGGGACTTTATTGATAAAAATATCAATCAATTTTTCAGATTGATCTATTTCATCTTTTTTAAGAAGCTCTACTAATTCTGCTGTTTGTTCAGCGGCTAATGCTAGCGCAGGTAGGCCTTGCTCTTTTCTTTTTTCTTCGTCCGATAAATACGATTTAAGCATGGATACCCTTAGATTTTATATTTGCAATTCGTCCCTAGCCTCGATTTTAAATTAAAAAGATTGATTTCCCAAAAGGTTATTCCTATTTTCATTTATTACGATAGAAAAAATTATTGTTTTATTTGATGTTAAAATGATTAAATAGGTTAACCAAAGGTTTTTTATGTCTTTTGCAATCACTTCTATTTCACCCATTGATGGACGATATTCCAGACAAACGGAAAGTTTGAAGCCAGTATTTAGTGAATTTGGATTAATTAAAAATAGAGTTAAAGTTGAAATATTATGGTTGATCGCCCTGAGTAACGATAAAGAGATTAAAGAGCTCCCAAAATTTTCAAAACAATCCTTAAAGTATTTGGATCAACTTTTTTTAGATTTTAGCGAGAAGGATGCAAAAGCAGTAAAAGAAATTGAAAGCAAAACGAATCATGATGTTAAGGCAGTTGAGTATTGGCTAAGAAACCAACTAAAGAAAAAAAAATTAAATAAGGCAAATGAATTCATCCATTTTTCTTTAACATCAGAGGATGTAAATAATTTAGCTTATGCTTTGATGCTCAAAGAAGGTCTTTCAGAAACAATTGTCCCCAGTATCAAAAAAATTAGTTCCATATTGAAGGCAAATTCTAAAAAGTTTGCTTCTCTACCAATGCTTTCAAGAACACATGGTCAAACTGCGAGTCCAACAACGCTCGGAAAAGAATTTGCTAATATCAACTACCGAATAGAGAGACAAATCACTCAACTTAAAAATCAAGAAATTTTAGGTAAAATTAATGGGGCTGTTGGGAATTACAATGCACATATATCAGCCTATCCCAAAAAAAACTGGCCCGCTTTTTCAAAGAACTTTATTTCATCGCTCAAGCTAACTTACAATCCATTGACCACACAAATTGAGCCACATGACTTTATCGCAGAGATTTTTCAGAATGTATCAAGAATCAATACGATTCTCATTGATCTCAATAGAGATATCTGGGGGTATATTTCTCTTGGCTACTTCAAGCAAAAAGTAATTAAAGGTGAAATCGGTTCTTCTACTATGCCTCACAAAGTAAATCCAATTGATTTTGAAAATTCTGAAGGCAACCTTGGTCTTTCAAATGCAATATTAAGTCATTTAGCTGAAAAACTTCCACTTTCAAGATGGCAAAGAGACTTAACCGACTCGACCGTTTTAAGAAATATTGGTGTAGGTTTTTCTTATGGACTGATTGCCTATAACTCATGTATTAAAGGCCTTAACAAGTTAGAGGTAAATAAATCCATTATTCATGAAGAACTTAATCAATCATGGGAAGTGCTTGCAGAACCAATTCAAACCGTAATGAGAAAAAATGGGATTGAAAACTCTTATGAAAAGCTAAAAGATATCACCCGAGGTAAGGGAAAAATTTCTGCAGATAAAATTCATCATTTCATTAAAAATTTAAAAATTTCTAATGAAGATAAAACTTATTTACTTGAGTTAACACCTCAAACCTATATTGGTGTTGCCCCACAATTAGCAAAAAAAAATTAAATGGTTGAAGTATTAGTTCTTTATTATTCAAAGACGGGTGCTGTTAAAGAATTGGCATCTTATATTGCGCGAGGAATAAATACCATTGATGGTGCTGAAGCAAAATTAAGAACAGTTCCTGAAGTTAGTCCAGATACCGAACAATCAGAAGAAAAGATTCCAGATTCAGGTGCGTTATTCGCAACATTGGATGATCTAAAAAACTGTGACGGCCTTTTGCTTGGGAGTCCAACTCGTTTTGGTAATATGGCCTCTCCTATTAAGTATTTTCTTGAGACGGCAACCTCTTTATGGGTTGAAGGGGCTTTAGAAGATAAGCCAGCAGGGGTATTTACTTCAAGTGGCTCAATGCATGGTGGAAATGAAGCAACCTTACTGTCTATGCAATTACCCCTTCAGCATATGGGGATGATTCTTGTAGGAATTCCTTATTCAGTCACTGAATTATCAAAAACAATTTCTGGGGGAACGCCTTATGGAGCATCACACGTTAGAGGGGATGAAGAAAAAAAAGGTGTGAGTGAAGATGAAAAGAAAATTTGTATTGCCCATGGAAAGCGACTAGCCAAACTTTGTCTAAAAATAACAAAATAACATTTCTTTACTTTCTTTCTGTTATCAGCCTAATTGGACTGATTTTTTTAAACTTATTTTGGGAAATTTTTTACAATCCCTTAGATAGTAATGGTTCTTGGATGGTAGTTAAGTCATTAATTTTACTCATTCCACTTCCGGGTATTTTAAAGAAAAAAAGATATACTTACCAATGGTCAAGTATGCTTATATGGCTTTTTATTATGGAAGGAATAGTAAGATTTTATAGTGAATTGGGGATATCAAGAGATATGGCTTCATATCAAACTTTTTTAGGTACCTTATTCTTCTTCAGCAGTATATTTTTTTGTAGGATCACAAAAAATTAATGAGGATTTTGATTTCAAATGATGATGGTTACAAGGCCAAAGGTATACAGGTTCTAATTAAAGAATTAGAAAAGATTGCTCAAATTACAGTTGTTGCGCCAAGCAGAAATAGAAGTGGTGCTAGCAGCTCCCTCTCCCTTGATAAGCCCATCAAGGTGACAAAAAAAGAAAATTCATTTTACTTTCTTAGCGGAACCCCAACAGATTGTGTCCACATCGCGTTAACTGGGTTAATGCAAACATTACCGGATATGGTCATCTCTGGTATCAATCATGGCCCGAATTTAGGTGATGACACTATTTATTCTGGAACCGTTGCTGCCGCAATAGAAGGTTATCTTCTTAATATTCCATCTTTTGCAATCTCGATGGGAAGTATGAATCCAAAAAATTTTATAACTGCCGCCAAAGTTACGGCAGACCTTATTAAGTTATATGCTAAATCTGATCATCAATCTGCCAGTCTTTTAAATATAAATGTACCTGATATTCCTTATAATGAATTAAAAGGACTTGAAATTACGAGATTAGGTAAAAGGCATGCGGCTGAAAAAGCAACGAAAAAAAAGCATAGTAGTAATGAGTCTTTATACTGGATAGGAGAGGTTGGTCAGCCTAATGATGGTGGGCCAGGAACAGATTTTCATGCATTAAAAAATAATTTTGTTTCAATATCTCCAATCCATCCTGATCTTACAGATTTTAAGAATATTGAAATAACTAAAAATTGGATTAAATAGATAATGAATCATCTCTTAAAATACAGTTTAGTATTGTGGGTCCTGGTTCTTTTTTGTGGATGTGCAGCACAAAAACCTGCCCCCGTTGAAAGAGGAAAACCTAAGGATGCTAAAACAGTCGAAGCAAAGTGCTCAGATATTTATACCGTTAAAGAAGGAGAAACTATTTTTAGTATAAGTATTAAATGTGGAGTGGACTATAAAACTTTAGCTAATGCAAACGGAATCAAAAAGCCTTATTTCGTAAAAAAAGGGGATCAATTAAGATTCGATATTATACAAACTCAAGTTAATGAAAAAGTGGGTGAGGCTGAAAGTGACGTAGTTGAAATTTCTATCTACAATGAGGAGGTTATTACCGAACAAGATGCGTCACCCGAATTAATTCTTGGTGATCCCATAAGAATTAAAGGACCAAAAGCATACAAAG
This sequence comes from uncultured Nitrosomonadales bacterium, assembly GCA_913058475.1. GTDB lineage: Bacteria > Pseudomonadota > Gammaproteobacteria > Burkholderiales > Methylophilaceae > BACL14. The sequence goes on along the minus strand of CAJXQA010000005.1, from coordinate 43,279 downwards.
AAGTCTATTCCAAAAAAATGTTAAGAAATACAAAGAAAGCTATATCTAACCAAAATTATAAAAAATGGGAATGGCCAACTGATGGGCAACCTATTAATGCGTTTAACCCTGCTTCGGAAAAAAAGGGTGTTGATTTCTTGGGAGTACCTGGACAACAAATAAGATCAATTGCCAAAGGAAAAGTTATCTATGCAGGAGATGAGTTAGAAGGTTATGGAAAAATGATAATAATCAAGCATGATAAGAATATTTTAAGTGTTTATGGCTACCAAGAAGAAATTTTAGTTAAAGAAGGACAAGGTGTTATTGCAGGTGAGTCTATTGGAACTATGGGAATGACAGGTACCGATAGTGTTAAATTACACTTTGAAATTAGGAGTAATGGAAAATCTATTGACCCAGTCATATTTCTGAATTCAAAACTTAACTAATCTGTCCAGAGTCCTCCCTCTTGTAATAATCCTTAACTGTAGACATATCATATTCTCTAGCCCAAGTAATAATCTCATCAAAAGCTTTTGCTGAAACTTCACCATCATCATGCGCAAATATACCGGCACGTTGTCGAATAACTAATAATCCAGGGATTACTTTAATTTGAAAGTACTCTGCTATTTCTTTATCTTTTTCAATATCGACCATACCAAAAATAATATCTTTATTTTTTTTAGCTGCGGCTTCAAACGTAGGGGTGAATTTTACGCATGGGTCACACCATGGCGCCCAAAAATCAACGATAACAAACTCGTTTTCCTCAATAGTTTTTTTAAAATTATCTTTTGTTAATGTCACAAAGTTACTCATTATTATCCCTTTAAGTTATCCCATTTATTTTCAAAATAAATCTCGTTTAATTTTAGCCTTTTTCTGGCAGTCCCTTCTGCTTCAACTTGCTCATTAGTCATTAAGTTTTTAGCAAGAGGTTTCCCAATAGCTATAAACGACATTACATCAAATTCTACGGGAATATTTGCTAAATTTCTAATTTTATCAGAATCAAATCCGCCCATCTGATGGGCTGCTAAACCTAAATATGTTGATTGAAGACAAATATTTTCAGATGCTGCACCTGTATCATAATGAGACCACTTGTTTTCATTATTATTATGTTTGAAGTTTTTATTCGCGCAAACAGCGATCAAAAGAGAAGTATCCATTGCCCAATTTTGATTACCTATGGATAAACAATTCAAAGCTTTGACCCACTGCAATGCATCTTTTTTATGAAAAATAACAAACTTCCATGGCTGATCTCCAAAGCATGAAGGTGCCCATCTTGCAGCCTCTAGAATTGATTTAACAATATTTTCATCCATTATAAATTCAGGATCAAATACCCTAGGACTCCATCGTTCTGCAATTAGGGGAGCAATTTGGACTTCCGTTTCAGCTAATTTTTTCATTATTTTAATCTTATTTTTATTTAATTGATTAACTTAGATAATTATAATTCAATTTAAAAGAGTATATTAATTTTTTAAGGTCAATGGAAATTACCATAAATATGGATAAAGGTAGAAATGAATTTTTTATGCAAGAAGCTTTCATCCAAGCAAAAAATGCTTTAAAGCTTGATGAAATACCTGTGGGTGCAGTCGTTGTTTTAAACGAGGAAATTATTGGTAAAGGCTTTAATCAATCTATCAATAAGTCTAACCCAACTGGGCATGCAGAAATTATTGCAATACAAGGAGCTGGGGAAAAGATAAAGAATTATCGTTTAGTTGATTGTGATTTATATGTAACGCTTGAGCCTTGTTTAATGTGTTTGGGCGCCATTCTTCATTCTAGAATTCGGAATGTTTATTACGCTGCTAGTGATTCCAAAACAGGAGTGTGTGGTGGCTTAGTTGACCTAACAACAAATAAATCTTTAAATCATCATTGTAATTTTTATGAAGGTATTCTTGGTCAAGAGTCTAAAGATTTATTACAAAAGTTTTTTCAAGTAAAAAGAGCAAAAAAAAACCGCACATGAAATTTGTGCGGTTTTTTAAAAAATTATAACTTAATCAATTATAACTTAATCTCTATTACCCATCAGTGCCATCAAGATGTGTAAAAGATGAACAAAGAGATTATAAATATTTAGATAAAGTGCCAAAGTAGCCATAATATAGTTTGTTTCGCCACCTCTAACAATTCTATTCACGTCATAAAGAATAAAACCGGAGAATATTAACACCGCTATCGCTGAGATTGCCAAAGACATTGCTGGAATTTGGAAAAAAATATTCACAACCATTGCCAGGATGAGCAACAGCAGACCTATCATTAGGAATTTTCCCATAAATGAGAAATCTCTTTTGCTTGTTGTAGCTATCCCAGAAAGAACCAGAAAGATAGTTGCAGTTCCACCCGCAGCTAATCCAACAATCTGACCACCGTTACTTAAACTAAACGCAACCTGCAAAATGGGGCCTAGTAAAATTCCCATCAAAAAAGTTAAGCCGAGCAAGAACACTACACCTAGACTGCTGTTTCTGTTAGCCCTAATTAAATAAAACATTCCAAACATTGCACCTAATGTAATTATAAAAAATAAAATAGGGCTTTGTGCTGCAAAACCAAAGTTCATGGACATCCCTATAAGAGCTCCAATAACTGTTGGGATTAGCGAAAAACCTAAAAGTGCGTAAGTATTTCTTAAAACTTTATTTGTTGAAAGTTCAGAAACTGATTGACTTGCAACGTTAAAATTATCTGCCATTGTATTTATTTTTCCTTGTTTATAAAAAAAGTATTCACCTTATAGGATAAGGGCAATGTTGCTAAAGTTCAAGTAATTTACATCAAATTAACTAAGTTTTTTAACTAAATTTTTTAATTCTATAATGTTTTTTTTAACACTTTCATGACTATAATTTACAGGAAAAGAGTTAGACACTTTATTTTTTGAAGAATCACGGTGCATTTTTAACAATCTCTTTATTGAGTCTGAATCTTGTTTCCATTCTAGTTTATCTAGCACATGATCAATATCTTTGCCTTGATTACAGAGCAAAACCATATCGCAGCCTGCTTCCAAGGCTTTTTTAACCCTTACGACTAAATCTTTTTCAAAGATTTGTGCCGCCTTCATTCCCATATCATCTGAAAAAATAGCTCCTTGAAAATTCATTAAGCCTCTTAGTTGATTTTTTAACCAGAATTGAGAAAAACCAGCAGGCTTTTGGTCACAATTTGTGTAAATAACATGAGAGGGCATTACACCTGCAATATTTTTTTTTATCATCGCATTAAAAATACTCATATCTTTTTTTTGAATTTCTTCAAGCAATCTATTGTCATTTGCAATTTCTAAATGCGTATCAGCTTTAATAAACCCATGTCCAGGGAAATGCTTGCCTACACTTTGCATGCCTTCTAAATTTAGACCTTCCATAAGTGAGGATGCTAACTCTACGATTGGTTCAGTTTGATGATGAAAAGATCGATCGCCAATTACAGAACTAGTACCAAAATTAATATCAAGCACTGGGGTGAAGCTAAAATCAATATCACATATTCCTAATTCATATGCAATGAGCTGACCGCATAATTTAGCTAACCTTCTTCCTTCGCTCTGGTTTTCATCATAAACCTGTCCCAGTAGTGCCATATCTGGAATATGAGTAAATTCCGCCCTAAATCTTTGAACCCTCCCTCCTTCATGATCTACTGCAATCAGGATATTTTTCTTTATTTTCCTAATTGCGGCTGTCAATGTTTTAATTTGTTTTTTACTTTGATAGTTCCTTGTGAACAGAATAACTCCTCCGACCAATTTATTCTGCAGCCTTTCCTCATCTTTATATGAAAGCTCAGTCGATCCAATATCAATCATTAAACATGTCATATTATTTTTATCCAGTTAAAACTTAAATTCATCAATCATCCTTAATTCCCCAAAATTTATGAAGAAAGTCTCCAAAAAAATTTATAGCAAAGACCATAGACATTATGCTTGCCCCAACAATTATTGCATAATGTGGAGAAGCCAGAAGATAGCGAACGCTATCTCTCATCATTCCTCCCAAAGAAGCTTCTGGTGCCTGAAGGCCAAGACCTAAAAATGAAAGGCTAGCTTCAGCAATAATTAAACCTGCGACAGCATAGGTAGTCTCCACAATCATTGGTGTCGATAATGCGGGTAGGATGTGGCGAAAAACTGTTCTTGATTTTGAGCTACCCATTGTTTGTGATGCTTTTACAAAATCTTGCTCTTTAACGAGTAAAGTTTGCGCCCTTGCTAACCTTGCATACCCCACCCAACCCCCTATGGAGAGAGCAATGATTAAATTTAATTTTCCTGGAGAAAGTATGGCTGCAAATGCAATCGCAAGAAGAATTCCTGGAAAAGACATAAAAAGGGTCGTTACAAATTTGATTACCTGATCTAATCTGCCACCTAAGTATCCTGATAAAACACCTATCAATATCCCTGAAAAACTTGTAATTAAAGTAACAAAAAGAATAATTTGAAATGAATTAATAAATCCATCAATTAACCTAAGGTAAATATCTCGACCAAAATCATCCTTACCAAACCAATAAGTTAAATTTGGTACAACAAGAATTTCATCGACCTCCATAACACTTGAATCGAAGCCAATCAGAATCTTATAAATTAGTGAACAAGTCCAAAATAAAATTATCGCTAAGGCAATCTGTTTCATATGCTTAATGCCTCATTCTTGGATCTAAAAATCGATAAGCAACTTCCGTTAAAAAATTAATAAAGACGTATGAAGTTGCAATAATTAAAATACAGGCTTGAGTCACTGGATAATCTCTTGTTTGAATAGATGTAACTAGTAACTTACCTAGCCCATCCCAGCTAAAAAGTGTTTCTGTAATGACAGCGCCTGATAATAGTGAACCGAACTGCATACCGATGATGGTAATTAGAGGAATTAAGACCAACCTAAACATATGGTGCAGAGTGATTGCTAACTCCCCTAAACCTTTTGCTCTTGCGGTTCTAACTACGTCTGAATTAATAATCTCAAGCATAGAATTTCTTGTCATTTTAATAATTATCGCAAGCATCCCAAGCGCAAGTGTAAGAGCAGGTAAAATAATTGCATATTTTCCCTCCATGCCACTCACAGGTAGCCAGCCCAAATAAATCGACATCATTAAAATTAATAATGGCCCAAGAAAAAAATGAGGGATAGAGATAAAAAATAAACTGGCATTTATAATGCACCTATCAATATAACTTCCTTGATATTTTGCTGCCAAAATCCCTCCTATAAAACCAAAAATAATTGCAATGCTTAATGCCAAAGAAGCAAGCGCATAGGTATTGTTGATGGCATCGAATAATTGTGGCTTAATTGGCATATTAGTTAGAATAGATGTGCCAAAATTACCCTGAGCTAACTGGCTAATTGCATTGGACATTTGCTCAACAATTGACTTATCAAGCCCTAGCTCACTTCTTAATTTTTCTTGGTCAGCCAACGAGGCTGACTCCCCCATCATGACTAATACAGGATCGCCTGGAATAAGGTGAAGTATTAAAAAAGTTATGAAAAAAATACCAAAAATTTGGCAAACACTTGTCAACAGTAGCTTAAGCAAAATTAATTCTCATTAATAAAGACATTTGTTCCTAGTGATATAAGATTAAAAAGCTCAATTACATCCCTATTACCCATTCTGACACAGCCCTCTGAAACAGGATGGCCTAACTCTTTTTCATATGGTGTTCCATGGATATATATATATCTTTGCATCGTATCAACACTTCCTAAGCGGTTAATACCTAACTCACATCCTGATAACCAAATAATTCTGGATAATATCCAATCTTTGTGAGGTTCAGATAAGAGCGCTTTAGGAGTCCATATTTCATTTGTTGCTCTTCGGGCTGAAAATACAGTAAAAATAGGGAGTGTGTCACCTATCTTAGCTCTTACTACATGCTTTCCTAAAGGTGTTTTAAAGCTATTTTTTTGTTGGCCAACGCCTCTTTTCGCCGTGGAAATTGAAAAGCGTTTCACCAGTATGTCTCTCTCAAAAAGAGATAAATTCTGTTTTTTTATTGAGATATCTATGTGTGAGCTGTTAATTTTTTTTAATCCCATCTAATCCATTCCAACTACCATCAAATGAAAGTTTATAATCTGAGATATTGTTTTTAAAGGCTGCAAATCCTCCCTCATACCATAGGGAGATGAGCCCAACATCCTCATAAGCCTTTAATACTACATTATTCCAAGCATTTTTTTCTATTGCCTCTAATAAAAGTTTATCCATCTTTTTATTCGCATATTGACCCCTATTGAGACCTACGGGAGGTAATTGAGTTGATGAAAAAATTTTAAAATATATATCAGGATTAGTTATACCCACCCAAGTTAATGTGTACATTTGAAAATTACCAGCTTGAATATCCCTGAAGAAAGTACCCCAATCTAATGATTTTATTTTCAAATCGACGCCTACATCCTTTAGTTGTTTCTGAATAATAGTTGCAATTTTCACTCTAAATGGATCAGTTGAAGTTTTTAAGGTTAGTTTAATTGGTTTGGTTACATCAATCTCTGCTATTAAATTTCTTGCTTTGTCAGGGTCAAAGCTAGTCTCATCAATATCGATACTGCCCCAATGCTCAGGCGGTAGAATTTGCTGAGCAAGCCTAGATTTTTCTGGTAAAAAGTACTCTAAGATTTCTCTTTGGTTGATGGCCATTGATAGCGCCAGCCTCAATTTCTTATTTTTAAGATATTTGTCCTTAAAATTAAATCCTATATAAGAAACATTTGAACCAAACCCAGAAATAGTTTTTAACTTTTTATTCTCCTTAATTACTTTTATCATTTCAAAGGGAAGATCGTTTTGTATTAAATCTATTTCACCATTTATTAGCTTTAATACTCGCACCGTAGGATCTTTAATTTCAATTAAATTAATTTTTTGATCATCTTTGCGTCTTATTAATTTAATATAAGGTGAGCTCTCTATTATGCTAAAAAAGCCTGACCCAACCGGGTTTATTGAAAAGTTATGATTTTTATTCAATAACTCTTCAGGAAGAATGAAAAAATTAAGCTGGGATAGGAAATTGGGTTCATTCTTTAAAAGGTTAATGTAAAAAATTGTATCCGATACCTTTTCAATGGATCTTATATTTGCTAACTGTTGAAAATACGGTGAAGTGGATAGATTTTTTAAATTTTTGATAGTGCTTATAATATCGTTGATATTTATAATATCTCCCCCACTAAAACTGGGTAAATTTCTCTTTAACTGAAAAGTATATTGAAGATTATTTTTTTTCTTAAAAGTGACAACATTTGATCTTGGTAAAAACTTATCATCCAGATAGATGAAGGGAGTATAAATTAAGTTTGATAGTTTTTTTGAGGCAGCATCTGCTTGAAACCTAGGGTCAAGCTGTTGAGGTTTTTGGGCTATTCCAAATCTAATTTCATCATCATCAAATTTTTCTGAACAACCAAACAATAAAAGAGCTATTAAAAAATGTAAGCTTATTTTTTGAAATAGCTTTAACACTCAACTATATTTTTTAAAAATATTTTTGAATTCAAATATCATGCCCACGCTTTTAAAAAATTACTCCAATGAGATTTTTTGTAGTTGCTGATAACATGTCTAAAATTATCTATTTCATTCTTATAGGCTGAGGTTGTTAGTTCATTTTTGGCCAATAAGTATCTTAAATAAACTAAGTATGTATTTGCAACATCGGTTTCACAGTAATTTCTTATTGATGCTAAATCACCATTTAAAAAGGTCTCCCAAACCTTTCCTCCATCCATATCAAGCTTTCCAGGGAAACCATATATCTTGCAAATTTCATTTAATGATGCGTTATTTCTTCCATTAAACATAGCTAGAATATCCATTAAATCAAGATGTCTTCGATGATACCTGCTCATATAATTATTCCATTTAAATTCAGATTGATTTTCACCTGTATCAAAATAAATCTCCGATGAAATTTTATTAGCAAGCATTCGATAGTTAAGAACTGGTAAATCAAAACCACTTCCATTCCAGGATACCAAGTTTGGTGTATATTTATCTAAACCATCAAAAAAATGTTTTAAGATGCCTGCTTCATCCGTCTCTTCATCACCAAGGGTCCAAATTTCTAATCTATCATCTGTTTTCAATACGCAGGAGATTGCAACAACTTGATGCAAGTGAACCGGTAAGAAATCATGTCCAACTTTCTGACGCCTCTTAAAATTTGCAATATTAACTACATCGAAGTCAGATAGAGCTTCATCCACATTGTATAGACGCCTAATACTTTTAATATCAGGAATTGTTTCTAAATCAAATATTAGAGTTGGGATCAAAATTTATTCAGGAAATATGCCAGTTGAAAGGTATCGGTCACCCCTATCACAAGCGATTGAGACAATGTATGAATTAGGATTTCGTTTGGCAATTTGCAATGCTACAAAAAGCGCTCCTCCTGTCGATGCTCCAGAAAAAATTCCTTCACCCTTCGCTAGCTTTCTTGCAGTATCTTCAGCATTTTTCTGAGAAACATTTATAATCTCATCGATATTATCATCTGAAAAAATTGATGGTAGATATTCTTTTGGCCACTTTCTAATTCCAGGAATTTGTGCTCCCTCTTCAGGCTGAACTCCAATAATCTGAATATTCTTATTTTTTTCTTTTAAAAATTTTGAAGTGCCTACGATAGTACCTGTTGTTCCCATGCTTGAAATAAAATGGGTGACTTTTTTATTTGTATCTCGCCAAATTTCTGGACCTGTTCCTTTATAATGTGCCTTTGGGTTATTAGTGTTCCCAAATTGGTCTAAAACAATACCTCTTCCTTCTTTTTGCATTCCAAGCGCAGTATCTCTTGCTAACTCCATACTTCCTTCCTGCGAGGTAAGAATAATCTCAGCACCAAATGCCTTCATTGTTTGCCTTCTTTCGATTGATTGGTTTTCAGGCATTATCAATACCATTTTATATCCTCTCATGGCCGCTACCATCGCTAAAGCAATACCCGTATTTCCAGAGGTTGCTTCAATTAGCGTATCACCAGGTTTTATTTTTCCAGATAGTTCAGCCTCATTAATCATAAAAAATGCAGGTCTATCTTTAACTGATCCTGCCGGATTATTGCCCTCTAATTTTAGATATATATCCCCACCCTTTTTGTCGTTGAGTCTTTTAATTTGTGCAAGGGGTGTATTCCCGATTGTTGCTTCAAGTGTATTTTTCATTTTTGATATTTTTTATAAATGTATATCGTCAGTAAAATAAATAATAAGTAGTTCAGTAAGGCTAGTTGGGGTAAGGTTATCCCAAATAAAGTCCAGTCAATTGAAGAGCAATCACCCGCTCCTCTAAACAACAATTCAAAAGCCTCTGATAAAGGAAAGCTATCAAACATATAACCTAGATCTAGTCCACATTCGGCCGGAACAGAGATTATTTTACTCTGAATTAGAATGTGTCTCACAGAAAAAATAACTCCTGTAAAGTTGATCAACAGCAGCGAGATAAGATGAAGAATTTTTATTATTCTTGAAGGGCTAAAGAAGCTAAAGAAAACAAATGCACTTCCACCGACAATAAAAACAATCCTCTGGGTAATACAAAGTGGGCAAGGCTCTAGTTGAAATTTGTCTTGAATAAAGAGCGCCGCAATAACAAGGAAAAAAGTGAATAAAGCCGCTAAAAGATTAATTGTCTTGAATGATAAATTAAATTTCATATATTTAAAATTTTCGATAAAAGTCCTATAATGTTAACTCATAAAATGAGAATATTTTGAACACTCCTATCATAAACGACTTTATTTCTGAAGAACCAAAAATTTTCTCAGTCTCTGAAATCAATCGTCTTGTAAAAAAAGTTTTAACAGATACTTTTGATGCAGTATGGATTAAAGGTGAAATATCAAATTTTACAAAGGCTAGTTCAGGTCATTGGTACTTCACTATAAAAGATAATAATTCCCAAGTAAGATGCACAATGTTTCGTGGTAAAAATAATTTTGTAGACTGGGATATAAAAGATGGTGACCTTGTTGAAATACACTGTGATATAGGTCTTTATGAGGCTAGAGGTGAGTACCAATTAAATGTAGATAAAATTCAAAAATCTGGTCTCGGTAAATTATTTGAAGCCTTTCAATTATTAAAAACAAAATTAGAAAAAGAGGGGTTGTTTGATAAAAAAAATAAAAAACGTATTCCAGAGCACATTAAGACTATTGGTGTCATCTCATCTGAAAGTGGTGCTGTTGTCAAAGATATTATAAGTACAATTAATAGGCGAAATAAATACATCAATATCATCATTTATCCTTCACAAGTTCAAGGTCTAGCATCTTTGGACAACATCATTGATGCCATTAAAATTGCAAATACAAGAAACGAGGTTGATGTATTGATTATAGCTCGTGGGGGCGGGTCAATTGAGGATCTATGGTCTTTTAATGATGAAAAGGTTGTCAAGACAATAGCTGCATCAAGTATACCTACGATATCTGCTATTGGTCATGAAACAGACTTCACAATAGCTGATTTTGTGGCTGACTTAAGAGCCCCAACCCCAACAGCTGCAGCTGAAATGGTCAGTAACGAGCTATCAATTTTGTTTGATAAACTCAACTCTTTTCAACAAGATATTTTTGATAGCATACAAAATAAACTGTATGAGATTTATCAGAAAATTGACCAATATGAAAAGAGACTGCTGACCCCACAGGAAAAAATTAAAACTCAAAAGATTCTCATTGATAATCTTTCTAAAAGAATTCAAATTTCAATGCTAAGTTATTTAAAGGTGTATCAAAATAAAGTTGAATCATTAGAGCAAAGCCTTATCTTACTTAATCCTAAAGAAATATTATCCAGAGGCTACTCTATAGCTTTTAACGAAAATAATAAGGCCATCACAAATACGGATGATATTTCATTGGATGATAAAATTAAAATTAAACTACATCATGGGCTGTTAAACGCTTCGGTAACTAATAAGCTAAATGAATAAAAAAGACAATCAAGATTCTAAGTTTCTGATCCTTTGTTTAGGTGCTCTTGGCGTTGTTTTTGGAGATATTGGGACAAGTCCACTTTATGCAATTAAAGAGATATTTGCAATAAACAACAACATATTAACGCTCACAAATTCTAATATGCTCGGCATATTGTCACTAATTTTTTGGTCCCTGATTTCTATCGTTTCAGTTAAATATATTCTCTTTATTATGCGAGCAAATAATAATGGAGAAGGCGGTATTATGGCCCTATTATCGCTTGCCTCTCGAAATGCAAAAACTAAAGGAAAGAGATTAATTATTATCTCTATCGGTATGTTGGGTGCAGCAATGTTCTATGCTGACGCTATGATTACGCCTGCAATCTCTGTAATTTCAGCAATAGAAGGTATCGAATTAATAACACCAGCTTTTAGCGCATATATTGTCCCTATTACACTCGTTATTATCTTTGGATTATTTTGGACACAAAGTAAGGGAACTGGTGCGGTAGGTTTTATGTTCGGCCCGGTTATGCTTATATGGTTTTTAGTTTTAGCAATGCTCGGAATTTATAACATTATTCAAGAGCCATCTGTTTTATTAGCGCTCAACCCCGTGTACGCATTCAACTTTTTTTCATCGCAATTTTCTATAGCCTTCATAACGCTCGGTGCCGTCGTATTATGTGTTACAGGTGTGGAATCTCTTTATGCCGATATGGGGCATTTTGGAAGAAATCCAATTAAATTTACATGGTTCAGTTTTGTATTTCCAGCACTAACTCTTAACTACTTTGGCCAAGGTGCGCTTATTCTAAGTGACCCCAGTACAATAAAAAATCCTTTCTACCTAATGGCACCAGAATGGATGACTCTTCCGCTTGTTATTATGGCAACAATTGCTACAATTATTGCTTCTCAGGCATGTATTACTGGGGCATTTTCAGTCTCTAGGCAAGCGCTTCAACTTGGATTTATTCCAAGAATGAGGATTGATCATACCTCCGAAAACCAGGAAGGTCAGGTTTATCTGCCAAGAGTAAATTGGATGTTGATGGTGGGAGTGATGAGTGTCGTTGTTATCTTTCAAAGTTCAAGTGCTCTCGCTAATGCCTATGGAATTGCTATCACCCTTGATATGATAATTGCCACTATCCTTGCAGGCTTTGTTATGCACGAAATATGGAAATGGAAATGGAAATACACACTGACTTTTCTAGCTATATTTTTGACCGTAGATATTATTTTCTTCTTATCAAATATTATTAAAGTGCCATCTGGTGGCTGGTTTCCACTTTTGGTAGGGATTATTTTTGTTTTTCTAATTTCAACTTGGAAAAAGGGAAGGAAAATTTTATTTAAAAAAACTAAAAAAGAAACCATGGAGATTGACTATTTCTTTAAAGAAATGAAGAAAAATCTAAAAACACGCGTTACTGGGACTGCTGTTTTTTTAACTCCAAACCCTGACGGAGTCCCACATGCATTGCTTCATAATTTGAAACACAACAAAGTCCTTCATAGGCGCGTAATTTTATTATCTGTAAAATTTAAAGACTATCCTCATGCAAATGGAGAAAATATTATTTCCATACAAAAACTCCCTGATAATTTTTATAAAGTAATTCTTAATTATGGATATAAAGATTTAACAAAAATACCTCAAGACCTAGCAAGATATCTTAAAGGCACCTTCACCTTAGACCCAATGGATACCTCATATTTTGTAGGTAAAGAGAGTCTAGTTATCAGAAAAGGTACAGAGATGAATTTCTTTAGAAAAACTATTTTCTCATACCAGTTCAGAACGTCAGAAAATATTACTAATCAATTTAACTTGCCAGTTAATAGAGTAGTCGAGCTAGGGAGTAAGGTTGTTTTTTAATGAAAAATAAAAGAAATATTTACGTTGCACTAACTATTTTAATTATGCTCTTTGGCTGTACCTCGACAACAAAAAAATCTGATTCAGATGTGGATCGAATTCAATTAATGCTCCTCCCTGAATTTATGGCAATGAGCATGTCACAGAGTGGCTATATCGAAATTCTTGATAATGCAAAAAAGGATGGTATTTTAAACACAGATGCCTTGCAAGTCGAAAGAGTAAGAGACATATCCTATAACTTAATAAACCAAACATATATTTTTAGAGATGATGCCCAAGATTGGAATTGGGAAATCAATGTTATTGATAGTGAGCTAATTAATGCCTTTTGTATGCCAGGTGGAAAAATTGTTGTTTATTCAGGGCTTATAAATAAATTAGATGCAACTGATGATGAGCTCGCTGCTGTTATTGGCCATGAGATAGCTCATGCACTTAGAGAGCATGGAAGAGAAAGGATGTCCTCTGCACTTGTCCAACAGGTAGGAATCTTGGGGTTTGCCATATTCCTTAGCAATCAGGATGGGAGCTTTATATCTAAACAAGCTGTTTTACAGGGAGTGGCTTTAGGGACCACACTATTTTTTGCTCTACCTAATAGTCGAGAACAAGAAAGGGAGGCTGATGATATGGGTCTTGAGTTAACTGCCCTTGCAGGCTATAACCCAATGGCAGCCGTAAGCTTATGGAGGAAAATGGATGCACAATCTGAATCACAACCTCCAGAATTTTTAAGTACCCACCCATCGAATGAAAATAGAATAGAAGATCTTCAGATTGAGGCAAAAAAATATGAAAAGCTTTATAAAGAAAATAAAAATAGTAAAATCAAGACCTTAAATTAATTATATTTACTGTAAAATACTTTTTTTTAATAATTAAAATTTAAACGATAATGACAAACAATCAAACAATAATAGAAGCGGCTTTTGAGGATAGATCAAAAATAACTCCTGATAATGTGTCAGCTGATATTAAAGATGCAATTAATCAAACAATCAAAGGATTAAATGATGGCTCTCTAAGGGTGGCATCAAGAATAAAAGGTTCACAAAACTGGGAAACACATCAATGGATTAAAAAAGCTGTTCTGTTATCTTTTAGGATTAAGGAAAATGAAGTAATGGACGGAAATTACACTAAATTTTTCGACAAGGTTGATTCAAAATTTAATGGATTCACAGAAAAAGATTTTCAAAATGGAGGTTATAGGGTTGTCCCTAACGCTAATGTTAGAAAAGGCAGTTTTATAAGTAAAAACGTTGTGTTGATGCCTTCTTATGTAAATATAGGAGCTTATGTGGATGAAGGAACGATGGTAGATACATGGGCAACAGTTGGCTCGTGTGCACAAATTGGTAAAAATGTGCATCTATCTGGTGGCGTTGGTATTGGAGGAGTCTTAGAACCTATTCAAGCAGGGCCAACCATTATCGGTGATAACTGTTTTATTGGTGCTCGTTCTGAGGTTGTTGAGGGTGTTGTGGTTGAGGATAACGTCGTTATATCAATGGGTGTGTATATCGGTCAATCAACAAAAATATATGACCGAGAGACTGGCGAAGTTACTTTCGGAAGAGTCCCGCAAGGCTCAGTCGTGGTCTCTGGAAACTTGCCGTCTAAAGATGGGTCCTACAGTTTATATTGTGCAGTTATTGTCAAAAAAGTTGATGAAAAAACATTAGGTAAAGTTGGGATCAATGAGTTGTTAAGAGGTATCTAAAAATGTTTTGCGTCTATGGCATTAAAAATTGTAATACAGTCAAAAAAAGTCTCGAATGGCTTAATAGTAATAAAATTGAATTTGAATTTTTTGATGTTAAAAAAATAGATTTAACTACCAATCTTATTAATGATTGGATTAATAATATTAGTTCACCTTACACATCAGAAAATTTAATCAATAAAACAGGGATGACCTGGAGAAAGCTTTCTGGCGATGAAAAAAAAATACCTTTTTCAAAGGAAAATATTATTAATTTAATACAAAAATATCCAACTGTTATGAAAAGGCCTCTTATCACAGATGAAAAAAAAGTGTTGGTGATTGGTTTTGATGAAAACATTTATGAAGAGAAAATTAAATGAGTGAAACGCTTTATATTGCTAAAGAGTTAATTTCTAAAAAATCAATTACGCCTGATGATGCAGGGTGCCAAGATTTTTTAATTCAACGTCTTAAAAAATTAGGCTTTGAAATTGAAGATATGCCACATGGTAAGGTCAAAAACTTCTACGCTAAAAAAGGCTCAAATAGCCCACTTATTGTTTTTGCTGGGCACACTGATGTTGTTCCTCCTGGCCCTCTGGATAAATGGGTAAGCCCTCCCTTTGAGCCAACCATAAAAGAAAATATTCTTTATGGTAGAGGAGCTGCGGATATGAAAACCTCTTTGGCAGCATTTATCGTCAGTATAGAAGAATTCTTATTTGATAATCCAGATCATAAGGGTTCTATTGGCTTGCTAATTACCTCTGATGAAGAAGGTGTTGCTACTGACGGGACAGTAAAGGTTATTGATGCCCTTCAACAAAGACAAGAGAAAATAGATTATTGTATTGTGGGAGAACCGACCTCTTCGATTAAATTTGGTGATACTGTTAAGAATGGAAGAAGAGGATCTTTATCTGCAAAATTAAATGTAAAAGGAATTCAAGGTCATATCGCATACCCTGAATTAATTAAAAACCCTATTCATGCAGTTGCCCCTGCAATAGATGATTTAGTGAATACTGTTTGGGATGAAGGGAATGAGTATTTTCCAAAAACATCATGGCAAGTTTCAAATATTAATGGGGGTACAGGCGCAACAAATGTCGTACCAGGAAATGTTGAGATATTGTTTAATTTTCGATATTCGTCATCAGTTACCGCTGACTTATTAAAAGAGAGAGTTGAAGGCATTCTTAATAAACACGAATTAGAATTTGAAATAGATTGGCAGCATTCTGGCCAACCATACCTAACTGAGAAGGGTATGCTCGTAGACATAATATCTTCATCAATTAATGAGGTATGTGGTTTTAATCCGACTATTTCAACTACAGGTGGAACATCTGATGGAAGATTTATTGCGAAACTCTGTGATCAGGTTGTAGAATTTGGACCCATCAATGAATCGATACATAAAATTAATGAACACGTCGATATCAGTACTATTGATAAACTAAAAGATATATACAAGTTAACCTTGACTAAGGCATTAACTTAAAAAGGATAATTTTTTTTTGCTCTTTTTTTATTTGTAATTTGGGGTGTTTTAAACTGAGTTAAATCAAAACTATGCTCTTTCAATACTTCCTTTACATGGTTTTGACTTAACTCTAAATGCATTCCTCTTTTTAAATGAGAGGGAAGCTTTATCTCTCCAAATCGCACTCGTATTAAGCGACTCACAGTAAAATTTAATTTTTCAAATATCCTTCTCACCTCTCTATTTCTTCCTTCTCTGATAATTACTTTATACCAGTGATTTACCCCTTCCCCACCTTCAAAAATTATTGATTCTAGTTTTGCCTGGCCATCCTCTAGGAGAACACCTTCAGTTAACTGCTTCATCTGAATTTCTTTTAGCTCTCCCAATATTCTTACAGAGTACTCTCTCTCTATTTCAAATCTCGGATGCATTAATCGGTTTGCTAAAGGGCCATATGTTGTAAAGATTAATAAGCCAGATGTATTAAAATCTAATCTACCAATAGCAACCCATTTTTCTTTTTTTAGTCTTGGTAAGTTATCAAATACACTTGGACGATTCTTTGGGTCACTTTTTGAAACAATTTCACCATCTGGTTTATGGTAAAGAAGGATTTTAGGAAGAAGGATCTCGTCGCTCAGTCGTATTAACTTTCCATCAAAAACTATCTTATCTTTCGAGGATACGGTTTGACCAACATGTGCAGGATTATTATTTACTTCAATTCTATTATCTACAATTGCCTTTTCAATACCTCTTCTTGACCCAATACCCAACTGCGCTAACGCTTTCTGTATGCGCATTGATGAAGAGTCTTTCAAATCATCCTGAGATTCTTTTTTAGACAAGGTGGTTATTCTTCTTCGTTCAGCTTATCTAACTCTTGAATATCATTGTTAGGCTGATCTTTTTCAATAGTTGGGTTCAAGGTTGAATGCTCCAAGTCTTTAAATTCTGGAAGTTGTGATAATGACTTTAACCCAAAATCATCAAGAAAGTATTTTGTAGTGGCATAAAGCGAAGGCCTTCCTGGAACTTCCTTTTGACCAATAATATCTACCCATTCCCTTTCGATCAATTGCTTAAGGGAATTTGGGTTTAATGACACTCCTCTTATTTTTTCAATATCTCCTCGAGTCACAGGCTGACGGTAAGCAATGATAGCTAACACTTCCAATACTGCTCTAGAGTACTTAGGCACTCTATCAGGGTTAAGTTTTTTTAAGAACTCTGAATATTCTAATTTTGATTGAAATCGATATCCATGGGCTACTTGAATCAACTCTAGAGATCCATCTTGCCAATCCTGTTTAATTTCATCAAGCAACATTCTAATTGTTGAGCGCTCAATATTTTTATCAAACATTTTTTGAAAATCATCAATTGATAAAGGTTGATTGTTCGTCAACAATGCAACTTCAATAATCTTTTTTATTTTATTGTCTTCCGCCATTAAGCCTCCTCAAGCTGAATATAAAGAGGAGAGTAGGGTGCTTGTTGATTAATTTTTATTAATCGCTCTTTTGATAATTCAAGTATTGCTAAAAAACAGACTACTAACTTTGGAATAGGATCTTTCTCTTCATTAAAAAAGTGAGAGAACTCTAGTAAGTTATTTTCCTTGAGGGCTCTTAAGATGAATGTCATATGCTCTCTTACCGATAGCTCTGATTTAGCAATTTTATGTTGCTCGAATTGCTTTGCTCTTTTAATGACATTTTCCCAAGCAGTATACAGATCATCTACATTTACTTCAGGTGGTAGTCTACTTACATTAGTTTCAAAATAAGCATTAGCTACCAATGTATCCCTGCCAACTTGCGGCATTTCATTGAGTTCTTCGGCCGCTGATTTCATCTGCTCATATTCAATAAGCTTTCTAACCAAATCGGCCCTAGGATCATCTTCCTCCTCTAAATTTTCTGGCTTAGGAAGCAGTAGCCTAGATTTAATTTCAATAAGCATTGCCGACATTAATAAATAATCTGCTGCAAGCTCTATATTAATTGTCTTCATCTGCTCAACATAATTAATGTATTGAGTCGTTAAATTAGCCATAGGAATATCAAGCACATCGATGTTATCTTTTCTAATCAAATAAAGAAGGAGGTCTAAAGGTCCTTCAAAAGACTCCAAATAAACTTCAAGTGCTTCCGGGGGTATATAAAGATCTAAGGGGAGCTGAGCAATATCCTCACCATATAGCTTTGCACCAATCTCATTGTTATTAGTAAATCCTGGCATTTAAAAACTTATCCCCATTACTTCCCTAACATCCCTCATGGTATCTCTTGCAATCTTTCTTGCTTTTTCACAACCCTCTCCAATGATGCTCTGAACAAGCTCTGGGCTCTCTGAGTATTTCTTTGCTCTTTCGCTAATGGGTAACAATTCCTTTGTGATTGAATCAATCACAGGTTGTTTACATTCAATACAACCCATACTTGCATTCTTACATCCACTCTGAACCCATTCCTTCGTTTTTTCATCAGAATATACTTGATGAAATGTCCATACGGGACAATTCTTTGGATCTCCTGGATCTGTTTTTCTAATTCTTGCAGGATCGGTTGGCATGGTTCTTATTTTCTTTTGAATATCTTCAGAGCTTTCAGTTAAGGTAATTGTGTTGTTATAGGACTTAGACATTTTCTGACCATCAAGACCTACCATTTTAGATGCGGGCGTTAATTTATATTCAGGCTCTATGAGAATAATTTTACCTCCCCCTTCCAAATAACCCAATAATCTCTCTTTATCCCCTAAACTTAAAATTTGTTGCTCATCAATGAGTGACTGCGCTGAAGCTAGTGCCTGATCGTCCCCCTCCTCTTGATATGAATCCTTTAGCTCTTTATAAAGCTGGCTTTTTTTTGTGCCTAATTTCTTTATTGCTTCTTCAGCCCTTTCCTCAAAACCTTTTTCTTTTCCATACAAATGATTGAAGCGTCTTGCCACTTCTCTTGTAAATTCTATATGTGGAACTTGATCTTCGCCTACTGGTACTTGCGTTGCTCGATAAATTAAAATATCTGCACTTTGAAGTAATGGGTAACCTAGGAATCCATAAGTCGATAAATCTTTTGAGGATAACTTTTCTTGTTGGTCTTTGTAGGTTGGTACTCGCTCTAACCAGCTCAGCGGTGTGATCATTGACAAAAGCGTATGAAGCTCTGCATGTTCCGGTACTTTTGATTGAATAAAGATAGTTGCATTTGCAGGATCAACTCCGGCAGCAAGCCAATCAATCACCATGCTTGTAACATTTTTTTCAATGATTTCAGGTGAGTCATAATGAGTAGTTAACGCATGCCAATCGGCAACAAAAAATAAGCACTCTAGCTCATGTTGAAGATGTACCCAATTTTTTAGAACACCATTGTAATGACCCAAATGTAAGCTACCCGTCGGTCTCATTCCAGATACTACTCGTTCAATTGCCATTTTTTAATATCCCTTTTTAACCAAAAATTGTCAAAATAATATTCTGACTAATCCTTATTAATGGAGACAATATCGCCCCTAATAAACCTGTTGCTAGCAAAAAAATTAAGATAAAAAATCCATATCTTTCCAATCCTGCCAATTTGCTTGACCAAGGGTACGGAAGCAAGCTTACCGCTACCCTTCCTCCATCTAATGGTGGAAGGGGCAGTAAATTTAATACCATTAAAACAATGTTAATCTGAATGCCTGCTACCGCCATAATACTGATAAAATTTTGTCCGATGCTAGGGACCAATTGTTGGTTTGAATATACAATTGTCCAAAGTATTGCCATTATTAGATTTGCGCCTGGTCCAGCCAAGGCCACCCACAGCATATCTTTTTTGGGATTTCGCAAATTAGAAAAGTTAACGGGAACAGGTTTTGCCCAACCAAAAATAAAGCCCGCTTGTAAAAAAAATAATAATGCTGGCAAGATTATTGTTCCGAGTGGGTCTATGTGTCTTAAAGGATTTAAGGAGATACGCTTAAGATGAAATGCTGTCATATCCCCAAAATATTTAGCAGCATAACCATGTGCAGCTTCATGAACCGTAATAGCAAAGATGATAGGTAATGAGTAAGCTGCTAGTTTTTGGATGATGGTTAAATCCATAAATTAGAACTTTAAGGCCAAGGTTGATAAAGTGTAATTTTTCATTTTCAATGGAATAACTTTTTTATGTTTTCCCATTTGGTCCATATAGGAATCGAATTATCAGGTAGCTGACTGATATTACCTAACGCACGATGAGAAATGCCTTTACCGTGAAAATCTGACCCGCATGATGAGAATAAATCAAAACTTTCTGCAAGTTTTGAAAAATAATTAGCTTGCGATGGATCTTGGCTGCCTGACATAACCTCTATACCAGCCCCACCCAAGTCTTTAAATTCTTGAAATAATCGAGGGTACAGTTTACTGCCCATATCATAACGGCCAGGATGTGCAATAATTGCATCCCCTCCTGCCCCATTAATTAGCGTTATTGATTCTTCTAAGGAAATCCATTCATGATCAACATAACCTGGCTTGCCGGGCGTGAGAAATTTTTTAAAAACTGCTCCAATATTTTTTGCGTACCCTTGAGCAACTAAAAATTGCGCGAAATGTATTCTTCCTATTGTGCTACTTTTAGCATAGGATTTCGCACCATCAAAAGCTCCCTGAATGCCTGCCATACCTAAGCTATCCGACATTAGTTGTGCTCTTTTAAGGCGACCATCTCTTATTTTTTTTAAACCCTCAAATAACGGCTTATCATCCTTATCAAAATTTAGGCCCACTATATGAAGCGTTCTTTTGTTCCATGTGACTGAAATTTCTACTCCATTGATAAAAATAATATTCAACTTTTTAGCTGCATGACTCGCCTCTTCTAACCCGGCAATATCATCATGATCTGTTAGCGCGATCGCTTGTACATTATTTTCAGCTGCGTGAAACATTAAATCAGCTGGGGTCAAAAGACCATCAGATATATTGGAATGAGAATGAAGATCTATTATAGGTATATTCATATTTACTTTATAATTATATTAGTAATTAACCTTTAAGAATAGAGAAAGTTTTCCCCAATGAAATTTTTATACGACCTTTTACCTGTAATTCTTTTTTTTATCACCTATAAAATCTATGATATTTTCACTGCCACAGCTGTTGCTATCGTAGTTACACTACTTCAAGTGTTTTATGATTATTTCAAAAATAAAAAAATTGACAAAATGTTACTCTTTAATGGGGCTACTATTACTATCTTAGGTGGACTAACTATCATTTTTCAAGACAAAACCTTTATTATGTGGAAACCTTCGGTTTTATATTGGCTTTTTGCAGGTGTTCTTCTTATCTCAAACTCATTCTTTGAAAAAAATTTAATCAAGCTTGCTATAGGCAAAAAAATAGAGCTAAGAAAAGTCCACTGGGATCAACTAAATAACGCTACTGGGTTATTTTTTATAATGCTTGGATTTATCAACTTATATGTTGCCTATAATTTTGAAGAGGATACGTGGGTGAATTTTAAGCTTTTTGGAATTACAGGTATTTTATTTATCTACATCATTTTTCTTACCCTCTATATTTCAAAGGTCAGTAAAAAATAAAATATGTGGTACGTTATATTATGCAAAGATCGATCTAACAGCCTCTCGAAAAGACTTGAAGGACGTAAGGCCCATCGAGAAAGATTAGTAAGTCTTCAGAATGAGGGGCGTTTACTAGTGGCTGGTCCCTTCCCAACCTCAGATTCATCAGAACCAGGAGAGGACGGCTTCACAGGGAGTATGATTGTTGCTGAATTTAATTCCATAGATGATGCGGTGACTTGGGCTGATAAAGATCCTTACGTTTTGACAGATGTATATGAGGATATTGAAGTAAAGCCTTTCATTAAAGCACTTCCTTAAAAGCTAAAAAAAATGACTGAAAATATAATTAAAGAAAGATTGAATTTTCTTAACCCAAAAAAACTTGAAATTATTAATGAAAGCCATCTTCATAAAGGGCATGCAGGAAATAATGGTGGTGAGCACTTTAAATTAACAATTCAAAGCTTGCAATTCAAAAATAAGAATGTGATGGAAAGACATAGAATTATATATAAAGCATTGGAAGATTTAATACCTAAAAGAATTCATGCTATTAGCATAAAGGCCGAACTTCCTGAGGATTAGCTTTAAAATCTAACTAAACATTTTCAATCTCTTTTACAGCATCAAGAATTACTTTGTAGCTACCATCTATATTTTCAGTTGGAACAAGTTTAGGCCAAAGTACTGATAATGAATCTATAACTTTTATTATTTTCATAGCTCTAGTTTTTTTTGAATTATCTTCTGTATTAAAATTCACCATAATATCTTTAGCCATCATGGTAAATCCTAAAGCATCTTGATACTCATATTTGTTTTCTACTTCTCCGTCAATGATTCCAACAGAATATTCGTCAGCTGCGATCTTTAGTAGTGAAATAACTAAAATAATTTTTTCATTTAAGTTCTCACTCTCTTGTCCAACAAATTTCTCATTTTCGTCGATAGCTTCAAATAAATTTTGATAGTCTTGATTGATAATTGCTAAATCCTCTTCATTTTCCACTGATAATGCAAGCCGTTCTAATTGATCAGAAAAACCTGGAGCCCCTTTTGCTTCAAAAGTTGGAATGATGAATTCATACAATTCGCTTTTAGGATGCTTCATATGTCTTTTTGCATTTTCTAGATAATTTTCTTTATATAATTCAACACCGACCCACAAATGACCTTTCATCAAATTAAGATTCGTCAAGTATTCATTATCATTAGAAAATATCTCAGGAACTACTTTATGCTTATGGTCATGTTCATTATCGGAACATCCTATTAGTGATAATAAAAAAAAGATTGCTACAAGATATTTTTTCATAATTTTTATTTGTTATTTAATTTTTTTTAAAGTAAAAGCTTTTCCACATTTTAATACCAAAAAATAAAGATAATAGCCATAAAATTACCTCAGGCCAGTTAGGATTACTGTTGTAACCAAAAAAACCTTTAAAGAAATTGCCAACCCGCCCATTATCATGAAGTAAATGAGTATATTTATTTTTTCCCTTTAAATTGTAGGAATAAAAAATTGTGTTATCAACCTCATCTTTAGGTTCCAAAATATTCCACACTCTTGGAATTTCACTTTTTTGTTTAATTCCAATGCTTTCTAGATGATTTCCCTTAACAATAAATTCTTCAATCTCATGAGTTCCATATGCAACCATTCCTGAGGCAAAAATTACTAGCATAAGAGTTGTTCCTCTAAAGAATGCTCTCAGATTTATTTTTCTACCTTGCACTACTATTGCATAACCAATCAATATTGCACTTATCATCCCTGCAAAAAAACCTAAGTAAGAAAAACTTCCAGACATATTAAAGCTTCCCATTAAAAATAATGCTGTTTCAAAGCCTTCTCGTAAAATTGCAAAAAATACAACTAAAAATATTCCCCATCCAGCTGTTTCAACTGCTTTTTTAGTTTTATCTTCCATTGCAGACTTTTCACTTACATGTTTAGATAACCAAAATATTACGTACCATAATAATATCGCAGTTACATACATGCTAAGCCCCTCAAAGAGGGATTGAATAGCGATATTACCTATTGACTCTTTGGCATAATTTATACAAACAGCAACTATTCCACTAGCAATAATGGCAGCAAATACTGCTAGCCAGAGTTGTTGCAACTCTCTTTTTAAATTATTTTTTTCTAATAGTGTATAAATTATTCCAACTATTAAAGATGCCTCAAGGCACTCTCTGAAAGTAATGATGAATTCATTCATATTTGAGTAATGTTTTCACATGTGAAGTTAATTAACATTTTGAAGTATTCTAAATGAGAATAATTCTCATTACAACCTCTAAGCAAAATTTATATTCTTATTGACGTTAAATATATTAATTGGTTTAAAAAAACTCATATAATAAAATCCACATAGATCAAATGCTTGGTATATTTTAAGAAAACACTGGTAAAATTGGTTTTAATTTACTCTCCTTTTGATTTACATTTACCAATATTAAAAAATGCAAAAAAAAATAATATCTTCTCTAGTTGGAAATAAAATATATTCAAATTTCAGAGCAAACAATCTTCTAAAAGTTATTCAAGCAAAATATCCCTCAGTCGTTGGGCTGTTATCTTCATATCTTCATATTTTTGAAAGTAAAGTAAAATTAAATGGAATTGAATTAAATAATCTTAAGCAGATTTTAAATTATGGCGAAAAGGTTGATATACCAAAAAAATTCAATAATGTATTATTTATTGGGCCCCGTATAGGTACAGTTTCTCCATGGAGCTCACGAGCTAAAGATATTGTAGTGCACTGTGGAGTAAAAATAACTAAAATTGAGCGGTTATCCAAGATTTTTTTTCAAACTAATAAACTCCTTTCCAAAAAGGAAATGATCTCGATTGGAAAAATTATTTCTGATCAAATGACAGAATCTATTTTTTTAGATGAAAAATCTTCATTTCAGTTATTTTCAAGTCCGAAACAAAAAAAAATAGAGTATATCGATTTCCTAAGTAATGGAAAAAAGGCAATTAAAGACTATAGTAGCGAAAATGGACTTGCACTATCCGAAGAAGAAATATTATACCTTTCAGATTATTACACTAATCTAAAATCCAACCCAACTGATGCTGAGTTAATGATGTTTTCTCAAGCAAATTCTGAACATTGTAGGCATAAAATTTTTAATGCGTCATGGACTATTGAGGGGAAAACCCAAGAAAATTCGTTATTTGGAATGATTAGAAATACTCACAAAGCATCTCCTCAAAAAACAATTGTAGCTTATTCTGATAATTCGTCGGTAATAGAAGGTTCTAAATTTAATCGATTTTATCCAAATAAAAATGGATTGTTTCAGGAGAATTTAAAATTAACTCATTACCTTATGAAAGTAGAAACACATAATCATCCAACAGCAATTTCACCTTTTGCGGGAGCTGCAACTGGAGCTGGAGGAGAAATTAGAGATGAAGGTGCAACTGGCAGAGGATCAAAGCCAAAAGCAGGTTTATCGGGTTTCTCAGTATCTAATTTAAATATTCCAAATTTTAAGCAGCCTTGGGAAAAAAATAATATTGGTTTTCCTGAAAGAATTGCCTCATCTTTAAGCGTAATGATAGAGGGACCTATTGGAGCAGCTTCTTATAACAATGAATTTGGGCGACCAAATATTTTAGGTTATTTTCGCTCACTAGAAACACAATACAATGATAAAAATATTGGTTATCATAAACCTATAATGCTTGCTGGTGGAATTGGAAGCATAAGTGATGACCATACAAAAAAGAAATCTATTTCAGATGGTAATCTTCTTATACAGCTTGGTGGGCCAGCAATGCTTATAGGTTTAGGTGGGGGTGCCGCCTCAAGTATGAATACTGGATCGAATCAAGAAATACTTGACTTTGCATCTGTACAAAGAGGCAACCCTGAATTACAAAGAAGGGCCCAAGAAGTTATTGATACATGTTGGCAAATGGAGTCAGAAAACCCTATTTTAAGTATTCATGATGTAGGTGCTGGTGGTCTATCCAATGCCTTTCCTGAACTAATTCACGACGGAGGTGTTGGTGCCGTAATGGATATTCGTAAAATTCACAATGAGGAATTAGCGATGTCTCCAAAAGAAATTTGGTCAAATGAGGCACAAGAAAGATATGTGCTAGCTATTGAAAAATCAAATCTTGAAATGTTCTCAACTATCTGTGCTAGAGAAAGATGCCCTTTTGCAATAATAGGTGAGGCAAAAAATCAAAAAAATCTCATAGTTAAAGATAGCCTTCTTAATGAAGATGTAGTTAATATGAATCTTGATGTATTACTTGGGAATCCTCCAAAACTTAAAAAAGAGGTAGTAAAACCAACCTTAAAACAAAATATTGAATATGAAATTGATGAAAGTAATCTTCTCGAATCCATTTCGAAAGTACTTCATTTTCCAAGTGTTGGGAGTAAAAATTTTCTTATAACTATTGCGGATCGTTCTGTAACAGGTTTAATTGCCAGAGATCAAATGGTAGGTCCATGGCAAGTTCCAGTATCCGATGTTGGAGTAACAAAAAGTACATTTAATTCTTTCACTGGCGAGGCAATGTCGATTGGGGAAAAAGCACCTATTGCTATTACCAATGCCGCCGCATCTGCAAGAATGGCAGTGTCTGAAGCAATTACAAATATTGCAGCCAGTGCAATTAAAAATATAAATTTAATTAAGCTATCAGCCAATTGGATGGCGGCTTCAGGAAATAATGATCGTGATTATGAGTTATTTGAAGCTGTTAAAGCAGTTGGTATGGAGTTATGTCCTGAATTAGGGATAAGTATTCCTGTAGGTAAAGATTCTATGTCCATGCAAACTTCATGGAATGACAAAGTTTTAAAAACAGTTACATCACCACTTTCACTAATAGTTTCAGCTTTTAGTGAATGTTATGATGTCAACAAAACTCTTACTCCCCAGCTTAATCTAAAAGAAGCAAGTTCATTAATTTTGATCGATCTTGGGAATAATCAAAATAGGATGGGTGGATCATGCTTTAACAGTGTAAATAACATCAGTGGAGGTATTGTGCCTGACTTAGATGACCCAAGCTTAATAAAAAGTTTCTTTGATGGCATTCAATATTTAAACAAAAAAAATAAAATTCTTGCATATCATGACCGCTCCGATGGCGGTGTAATTACTACAATACTTGAGATGGCTTTTGCAGGCCACTGTGGCATCGATTTAAATTTAGAAGCAGAAGAGGAAAGTTTTAAATTTTTGTTTAATGAAGAGCTGGGTGCGGTTATACAAATCTTAAATGATGATGTAATTGAGATTTTAAAATATTTTAATGATGAATTAAACCTTACAGCTCAAGTCATTGGAACGCCTAACAAAGATCAATCAATTAAAATTTTCAATAAATCAACTTTAATTGCGGAAAGCTCGAGAGGGGAATTACAACAGGATTGGGCAGAAACAAGCTATAAAATACAATCTATTCGTGATAACCCCAAAACCGCTAAGGAAGAGTTTGATTTAATTCTTGATGATCACTGCAAGGGAATACAAACAAAAATTAATTTTGATATTCCAAAATCGGTAAATATAAAAAAATTAAAGCCAAAGATAGCTATCTTAAGAGAACAAGGCATTAATGGACAAAGTGAAATGGCTGCTGCTTTTAATTATGCTGGCTTTAATGCTTTTGACGTCCATATGTCAGAATTAAATAATGGAAATAAAAGCTTAAGTGATTTTCAAGGATTAGCAGCATGTGGAGGTTTTTCATATGGTGATGTTTTAGGGGCTGGAAGAGGTTGGGCAAACTCCATACTTTTTAATGAGAAAGTCCGTGAGATCTTTCAACAGTTTTTTGAAAGAGACAATACAATTGCTTTAGGTGTATGTAATGGTTGTCAAATGATGAGCCATATTAAAGAAATTATTCCAGGCGCAAACTTGTGGCCAACATTTATAAAAAATGAATCTGAGCAATTTGAAGCAAGGTTTTTGTCTGTTAGAGTTAAAAAAAATAACTCACTATTTTTTGATGGAATGGTTGATAGTATTATTCCAGT
Source organism: uncultured Nitrosomonadales bacterium (assembly GCA_913058475.1). Lineage (GTDB taxonomy): Bacteria > Pseudomonadota > Gammaproteobacteria > Burkholderiales > Methylophilaceae > BACL14. Next base: position 15,608 of record CAJXQA010000005.1, on the reverse strand, counting down.
AGTTGTATCACATGGAGAAGGAAGGGTTAGCTTTTCTGATGATAATAATTTAATTGAAATGTTAAAAAATGAACAAATTACCTTAAAATTTGATGACAAAAATGGAACTTTATCATACCCAGATAATCCAAATGGTAGTCCTTTTGGTATTACTGGTATGAGTAATAAGAGCGGTAGGTTTACTATAATGATGCCACACCCTGAAAGAAATTTTAGAAGTGATCAAAATTCATGGCATCCAAAAAATTGGGGAGAATTTGGTCCTTGGTATAGAATGTTCACCAATACTAATAAATATTTTAATTAAAATAGACAGGAATTAATTATGAAATCAATAAAATCTTTAGTCGCTTTACTTGCATTACTTTTTTCTTCATTAACATATGCTTTAAATGACGACCAAGAAATGGAATTTACTGGAGCAGTCAATGTTGGTGATATTAAAACCGTTAAAATGTATGTAGAAACAATGAATGTAAATCTTGAAGATTCCTATTTTGCTTGGACCCCTTTATTAATGGCGGCAGCAAAAAATCAAGAGGAAGTTCTGGAGTATCTTGTAAAAAAAGGTGCTGATGTTAATTATGTTCATCCAGTAACACGCTGGAATGCACTGATACACGCTGCTTTTAACAACAACCAAAAAATGGTGCTATTTCTATCTGAAAATGGAATTGATATGCAAAAGAAACTTAAGGGTGATGTTTCACTTATATTTGCAATGAGAGATCAAGGCAATGAAGAGATGGCTGAATATTTATTATCACTTGGAGTAAAAGATGACGGATGTAACCCAATAGAAGACGTGTGTTTCTAAAATAAGTTTTTTTTAATGCAATAGCGTAGTTAACTACGCTATTTTTTTGTCTACAAGCCAATAAGGTTCTGATATTATGTAACTTTTCCTAATCTTTGACTAATGAATTTACACGAATATCAATCAAAAAAGTTACTAAAATCGTATCAAATCGATATTCCTAACGGACATGTTGTGAACTCAGAAATACCAAACTCCATAAAGTTACTTTTAGAAGAAAATAAAACATTTGTTTTTAAGTCACAAATACATGCTGGTGGAAGAGGAAAGTCAGGAGGGGTTGAGTTAATTAACAATATTAAGGATGCTGAAAGTTTTATATCAAACCAACTTGGTTCAAGACTCGTAACTTACCAAAATTTACCTCACGGGCAACCCGTCAACAAAATACTAATAGAAGAAAAAATATCAATTCAAAAAGAGCTGTATTTTTCTATTCTTATTGATAGGCAATCTGAGTCGATCATCATTCTTTGCTCAACTCAAGGAGGGACAGAGATTGAGGAAACAGCAAAAAAAAATGAGAGTTTAATCTTTAAAGAATATATAAGTATTGGTGAAATTCCAACAGACAAGCAGATTGGTAGCTTATCAAAAAAAATGATGATTCCTACCCAAGCTAATCATGCATTTAACAACTTTGTAGTGAATATTTTTAAACTTTTCTTAGAAACAGACTTATCTCTTGTTGAAATCAACCCACTTATAGTAACTAAAGAGCATAAGGTCGTAGCTCTAGATTGTAAAATTTCTCTAGATGATAATGCTCTTTTTAAACATGAGAATCTCAGGAACAGCTTTGATTGGTCTCAAGTAGACGAAAAAGAAGCAGAAGCTCATAGGGCTGGATTAAATTATATCGCTTTAGAAGGCTCTATTGGTTGCATGGTAAATGGAGCAGGACTTGCCATGGCAACGATGGATTTGATTAAACATTCAGGAGGACTTCCTGCAAATTTTCTTGATGTTGGTGGCGGAGCATCTGCTGAAACTGTAAGTAAAGCTTTTAAAATACTTTTATCTGATAAAAATGTCCGCGTAGTTTTAGTAAATATATTTGGTGGCATTATGAGATGTGATGTTATAGCCGATGGAATTGTTTCTGCTGTTAAAGATGTAGGTATTAAAATTCCTATTGTTGTCCGGCTTGAAGGAACTAATGTTGAAATAGGGAAAAAAATCTTAGGTGAAAGTAAACTTAATATTACCTCTGCAAATAGCTTAGGTGATGCAGCTAAACAAGCAGTAATATTTTCAAAGGCCTAATTTGTCAATCTTAATAAATAAAAATACGCGAGTTATTTGCCAAGGTTTTACAGGTCGGCAAGGAACCTTTCATAGTGAGCAAGCAATCCAATATGGTACAAATCTCGTTGGAGGCGTTACGCCTGGAAAAGGGGGTCAAATTCATCTAGACCTCCCAGTTTTCAACGAAGTAAAAGAGGCAAAAAAAGAAACAAATGCGGATGCAACAGTTATATATGTGCCTCCCAAATTCGCTGCAAGCTCTATCATAGAGGCGAGTAATGCTGGAATAAAAATAATTGTTTGTATTACAGAAGGGATTCCTATATTGGAAATGTTGGAAGCAAAAAAAATAATTAAGGAAAATAAATCTATATTAATTGGTCCTAATTGCCCTGGAATCATTACACCAGATGAATGTAAAATTGGAATTATGCCTGCAAATATTCATAAACGAGGGAAAATTGGCATTATTTCTAAATCAGGAACACTTACCTATGAAGCCGTTCATCAAACAACATCGATTGGTTATGGGCAATCGACATGTGTTGGAATTGGAGGGGATCCAATCAAAGGTATTAACTTTATAGAATGTCTATCAATGTTTGAAGAAGATTCTGAAACAGAAGGAATTATTCTTGTTGGAGAGATTGGTGGTACTGATGAGGAATTAGCCGCAGAGTACATTAAAAGCAGTATTAATAAACCTGTTGTCGCGCATATAGCAGGTGTCACTGCCCCAGCTGGGAAAAGAATGGGGCACGCGGGTGCAATTATTTCTGGTAATTCTGGAACAGCAATAAGTAAAATAAATGCTTTAGAGGAGGCTGGAGTTTTAATTGCACATTCACCAGCTGAAATGGGAGAAACAATGAAGACTGCAATCGGCAAATATAAATGAAACTTTTCATAAATGTTTTATTGTATATTTGTATTTTATTTTCTTATTCAATAAGATCAGAGGATGTTTCATATCTTTTAACTGCTTCATCGAAAGGAGATTTGGAGACTGTTAAAGCAATTATTGAAAGTGGTGGCAACCCTAATACGGAAGATGGAAATAAAGTTACAGCTCTTATGTATGCATCAAGAAAAAATCAAGTAGAAGTCGCAAGATACCTCATAAATAAAGGTGCTAAAGTAAATAAACAAGAAATAGATGGTTGGACTGCACTTATGTATGCATCCAAAAATAACTATAGCGATGTAGTTAAAGTTCTAATCGATAATGATGCTGATTTAAAAATAACCGATTCAGATGGCTGGACTGCATATGGGCTAGCAGCAACCTCAGGAAATTACCAAACACTTGACTTACTTATTAAGAAAGGAGTTAACCCAAATACAAGAAATTCATCTTCTACTACAGTTCTTATGCTAGCTTGTAAAAGTGGGAATGTACCAACTATTCAAATTTTAATAAAGAATGGAGCCCTTCTTAACCTTAAAGATAAATTTGGTAAATCAGCATTAGTATATTGTGTAAATAAAGATCAGATTGAAGCTACTGAATTTTTATTGGTTCATCAACCAGAAGTTGACTCTCTTGATAAGTTTGAATGGACGCCATTAATGTGGGCAGTAAAAAAAGATTATTTTGAAATTATTAAACTACTTGTGCAGTATAAGGGAAACATTAACCATAAAGATGATGAAGGAACTCCTATTATTCAATATGCAGTTGAGAATGAATCTGTTGAAGTAGTTAAATTTTTGATTGATAAAGGGGTGGATATAAATGTAACTGATCAATATGGGCTGTCACCCTTAGTATATGCATTGAAAACAAAAAACAAAGCAATGGTAGATTTAATTAGATCTGCAGATGGTGAATACTAAAACATGAAAATTAGCCTCGCTGAAATAAATTCAAAAGTTGGTGATTTAAAATATAACGCCAATCTCATAAAAAAACATGCTGATATAGCGAATAAAAATGGAGCTGAAATTTTAGTTACGCCAGAGTTAAGTCTTTGTGGTTACCCACCAGAAGACCTTCTGCTTGAAAAAGAATTTATTGATAGATGTCATTATTATCTAATTGAGATAGCTGAAAAATTTCCAAAAATTAAAATTATTGTTGGGCACCCAAGACGAAAAAACAAATTACTCTACAATTCAATTTCATTATTATATCGAGGTAAAATAAATAAAGTATATGATAAACAAGAACTTCCAAACTATGGTGTATTTGACGAGAAGAGATATTTCTCACCCGGCAAAAAACCAGGAATTTTTAAGCATAAAGGAAAGATATTTGGACTCCTTATTTGTGAAGATATTTGGGAGATGGGTCCTCTTGAAGAATTAAACAAATTAAATGTTGAATATGTAATATGTGTAAATGCCTCCCCATATGAATTCAATAAAACTAAAAATAAATTTAATATAATTCAAAATAGACTCAATAAACTTAACGATCTTAATTTGATTTATCTAAACAGTGTTGGAGGTCAGGATGAGTTATTATTTGATGGTAACTCCTTCATAACAAAACCAAAAAAACATAACGTAAATAATCTAACTTTTTTTTCTGGTCAGTTTATTAGTCAAAATATTATTGCAGATTTTTCTAAAAAAGATCATATCAAAATAACTAGAAAATGTGAAAAATTTCCATTTCATAGGAAAATTTTAGAAGATCCGATTGATCAAAGGGATTCATTGAATAAGGAAAGATATCTTATATACAATCTCCTAAATGGCCTATTACTTGCAATGAAAGACTATGTAGAAAAAAACTCTATAAAAAAATTATTTCTAGGACTATCTGGTGGAATAGACTCAGCTGTAGTTCTATTTATTGCCTCTAAAATTGTTAGCAAAGAAAATTTGACCGCCATCATGATGCCAAGTAAATTTACATCGAAAGCTAGCAAAGACGATGCAAAGAAACTTTCATCAAATTTAGGGGTAAATTATAAGATTATACCCATTCAAAAACATATTAAGATTTTTGAAGCAACATTTAAAAATGACTTTAAAGGATTAGGTAAGGGTATTGCAGAACAAAATATTCAAGCGAGAATAAGAGGGATGATACTAATGGCGTATGCAAATAAATTTAATGGGATGGTCCTCGCTACTGGAAATAAAAGTGAGATGGCTGTTGGATACTCAACGATTTATGGGGATATGGTGGGTGGCTTTTCAATCTTGAAGGATGTCCCCAAAACAATGGTGTATAAGATTGCAAATGAAATAAATTATAAAGAGATTATTATTCCCCAAAGAATAATAGATAGAGAACCTTCTGCAGAGCTTACAGAAAATCAAATAGACAAGGACTCACTTCCTTCATACGAAATTTTAGATAAAATAATTGATCTTCACATCGAAAAAAACTATAGTCAGAAGGAGTTGATTAAATTCGGTTTCTCTAGAAAATTAGTACAAAAAGTTGTAAGGTTAGTAAAAACTAGTGAATTCAAGAGAAGACAATCTGCGCCTGGTCCAAAAATAACTTCAAAAGCATTTGGTAAAGATCGGCGCTATCCAATAACAAATAAATTCCAATTGTAATTTTTTAGGGGAAAAAAGTGAAAAAAATTGAAGCAATTATTAAGCCATTTAAATTAGACGAAGTACGAGAAGCTCTCTCCGAAATTGGAATTATGGGATTAACTGCAACTGAAGTTAAGGGTTTTGGCAGACAAAAGGGACATACTGAATTATATAGAGGTGCTGAGTATGTCGTCGACTTCCTTCCCAAAGTAAAGCTTGATCTAATTGTCAGTGACTCGCTTCTTGATAAAGCTGTTGAAACGATTATAAAAGTATCACATACAGGTAAAATTGGAGATGGTAAAATTTTTGTTACTGACGTTAGTGAAGTGATCAGAATTAGAACGGGAGAAAAAGGCGATGATGCAGTTTAAAAAAATTATTGCTTAGATATCATTTCTCTAACTAAATTAAGATCTTCAAGAGTATCCACGCCTTTTATTGGGTTTCCATCATAAGGTACTACCATTAACTTTAAATTATTTGATAATGCGCGTAATTGCTCGAGCTTCTCAATTCTTTCAAGATCAGAAATAGAAAAGCTACAAAATTTCTTCAGTGTATTTAATCTATAAGCATAAATTCCCAGATGATGATATGCATAATTATTGTATGATAAGTCTTTACATGGGGAATATGGAATGGCGCTTCTACTAAAATAAAGCGCATGTGAATAAATATCCAAAACAACCTTTACATTATTTGGATTTATAAATTCTTTGTACGATTTAAATTCACTACATGCTGTTACATACTCCGACTTACCGTCAATAATATTTTTAGCAAGAAGATCGATAAGCACAGGGTCGATTAATGGTTCGTCTGCCTGAACATTAACAATGATATCTTGACCATCCCATTTTTTAATCCCTGAAGCCTCTAAGCATCTATCAGTTCCAGAAAGATGATTTTTGTTAGTCATTACTGATTTAAAATTATAATATCTTACAACTTCTGCTATTTTTTCATCATCCGTTGCAATTACAACGTTTTTTGCGCCAGATAAGCTTGCTCTTTGCGCAACATGAATTACCATAGGTATTCCATTAATTTCAATCAATACCTTCTCTTCTAAACGCGAACTATTAAGTCTTGCAGGTATAACGACATTAAAGCTCATAATAGTAAAAATTTCATTTTAATTTTCTTGCTTCATCTTCTAGCAGAATTGGAATGTCATCTTTAATCGGGTAAGCTAATTTTGCAGATTTAGATATGAGTTCATTATTATCTTTGTCATAAACAAGCGGGCCTTTAGTGACAGGACAAACCAAGATTTGAAGTAATTCTTTATCCATAATTTACATTACCTTTTTTAATATATTTCTAAATAATCTCTCATCGACTTTAGTTTCTAATGGAAGTACCCAAAAGTTCTTAGTTGCCAACTCTTTGCATTTAATAGAATCTTTTTCAGTCATAACTATATTGTAATTTGCATATTTAATAAAATCATTCTTATTAAACAAATAATGATCGTTAAAAATAACTTTTTTAAATTTTAAATTATAGTCTTCTAAAATTGAGAAGAAACTCTCAGGATTTCCAATGGCAGTAATCGCCACTATTTTTTTATCCTGTATACCTTCAAATGTAATACTTTTACTTGTTATTAAATTTTTAAAATGCTTCGTGATATATTTCATTTGATAAAATTTAGAATTATTACTTGTACCCTTATAAACAACGGCATCAACCTGATTAAGCCTTGATCTACTTTCTCTTAGAGGTCCTGCGGGAAATATAAACCCATTTCCAAAATTTCTTTGGGAGTCAACAACAATTATTTCATAATCCCTTCCTAACCTGTGGTGTTGTAATCCATCATCAGAAATAATAATGGATGTTTTTGGATATTTTTTAAGTAAAATTTTTGCAGCACCTACCCTGTCTTTGCCAACAAAAACTGGTATTTTACTTTTAGCTTTAATCAATAATGCTTCATCTCCCACAACTCGAACATTAGTAGATTCAAAAACTTCTGTAATATTTTTAGCGGCACCCCCATAACCTCTTGATATTAGTGCAGGATTTAAGCCTTTATTTAAAAACTTTGTTATAAGGTTTAGGGCTAGTGGTGTCTTACCTGTTCCTCCAAGTGTAATATTTCCAATTATAAGGACGGGAACTTTAATTTTGATTCTCTTAAGGAATCCATTTTTATATAAATAATTTTTTAAAATACTTATACAGTAAAAAATAATACTGAATGGTATAAGGAGATATATCCAATTTGATTTTTTATAATACTGATTATTAAAAATCTGATCGATTGATATCAAATTACTCAAATCCTTTTTTGTAAATCTTTAAATAAAATTTATTATTTTTTACCAGCGAATTATGTCTTCCTACACCAACTATTTTTCCCTGGTCCATCACAATAATTTTATCTGCATTTTTTATTGTGCTAAGACGATGTGCGATTACAATGGATGTTTTTTTAGCCATTAGATTGTCTAAGGCTGCCTGAACCAAGCGTTCTGATTCTGAATCAAGTGCTGAGGTAGCCTCATCTAGCAATAGAATTGGTGCATTTTTTAAAATTGCACGAGCAATTGCTATTCTTTGCTTCTGCCCACCTGACAAGCGAACCCCTCGATCTCCTATGATATGATTAAACCCATTAGGAAGTTCATTAATAAATTCTAAGGCATTTGCAGCTTTTGCAGCTTTTTTAACCTTTTCCAATGAAACAGATTTCAAACTACCATATGCAATATTATTATAAATTGTGTCATTAAATAAGATGGTGTCCTGACTAACTAGGGCTAAGTTTTTTCTTAATGAATTATTTGAAATTTCGTTTATATCAAAATTATCTAACTTAATAGAACCCGAACTTACATCATAAAATTTTGGAATTAAGTTAAGAAGAGTTGTTTTTCCACCTCCAGACTTACCAACTAGAGCAACTTTTTCTCCAGCTTTAATACTAAAATTAATATCAGATAAAACAGCCTTTTTATTTTTCGGATATGTAAAGCAAACATCTATAAACTCAAGCTTTCCTTTAACTTTTTTTAAATTAAATTTTCCTAAATCTTTTTCTTTTTTTTCATCCATTACAGAAAAAATACTTACAGCAGCTGCGTAACCTATTTGAATTTGCTCATTCAAAGCTGTTAATCTCTTAATAGGCGTAATAATTAAAACGATAGCTCCAATGAATGCAATAAATTCACCAGGAGATAAGTTTGAAAGGGAGTAATGAAGAACTCCAGCAAGTAGAAGCCCCAACATGATTTCTATAATTAGACTATTAGTTGAGCTTAGTCTAGCCAATTTTGTACCCATTTGTCGGTTACGGATAATTGACTTGCTGAATCTGTCTCTCTCATATTTAGAGGCACCAAATATTTTAACAATCCTCTGGCCAGATATTGCCTCTTCAGCAATTTTAGTTATATCCCCCATTAACCTTTGGAATTCATTTGCAGCATCTCTTAGCTTAGGAATAATTTTTTTAATTAAGTAGCCTGCAATTGGCAAGATAATTAATACAAAAATTGCCAGCAAGCCATTTAGATAAAACATGTAACTAACAACAGCAATAATTGTAAAAGTGTCCCTTAATGCAATTAGGGACACTTTTGTTATGATGGTTTGAAGTTGCTCTGTTTCATAGGTGATCTTAGAAATTAAAATGCCTGTTGTATTGCTATCGAAATAAAAAATAGGCAACTTCATTAAATTATCAAAAATATCATAGCGTAAGTTTTGTACTATTTTTCTTGAAACCCACCTCAATGAATAAGAAGAAAAAAACCTAGCAGAGGCCCTTATCAAAATAATAAAAATAACTATGAGCGGTATTAAACTGGTTAGATTGTTGGGGTTACTTACAAAACCTTCATCTGTTATTTTTTTTAGAAGAGCTAAAAAGCTTGTATCTGCCAAAGCCGTTATTAAAATAGAAACTATACTGAAGCTTAAAATTAGTTTGTACGTTAACGCATATTTGAATAAACGTATGTAAACTTTTTTATAATTTTTTAATGTTTCTTTTGCCGCTATCTCTTTCGACATTAAATTTTATTTTACTTTGGTTGAAAAGGTAATTTTAGACAAACCAGCAATTCTTGCTGCTTCCATAACATTAATAACAGATTGATGTGGTGAATCTGAATCAGCACTAATGACGATCACGGGGTCTTTTATTGCATTAGCTGCATTTTTTAAATTAGTCACTATGTTATTTATTGTCGAGGTTCTTAATGGAGCTTCATTGATTGCATAATCGCCATTTTCAGATATTGAAATATTTATTCTTTCAACATTTTTATCAACTTGATTTGCTTCCGCAGTTGGCAAATTAATCTTTAATTCACTAAATTTTGAAAAAGTTGTACTAACAACTAAGAAAATAATAATTACCAATAAGACATCAATTAAAGGAATAAAATTAATTTCTAAATCATCTTGTTTTACTTTTTTTCTAAAATTCATATTTTAAAAAGCTATCCTTTTAAAATCTCAACAATTTGAATAGCATAATGCTCCATCTCATTTAAGTAGTTATCAATTTTTGATCTGAAAAAGCGATAAGCTATCATTGCGGGGACAGCTACAACAATTCCTCCAGCAGTATTATAAAGCGCTATGGATATACCTCGAGCAAATACCGCAACATCATGTCCACTGCTTGTAAATGAACTAAATAACTCAACCATACCAATAATAGTTCCAAAAAGTCCCAGAAGAGGTGCAACAGTTGCAATTGTAACTAAAACACCAAGATATCTTTCTAAATTGTGTACTATAATTCCAGCTCTTTCATCTAGAGCAGACTTAATAACTTCGACATTGTCCTTCCTCTTGATAATAGCAACAGCTAGAAGATCTCCTAAGGGTGATGAGTTCTTTATAATATTCACTTTATTGTTATCGAGATTATTTTGCTTAATCATAGTTTTAATTTCAACAATTAATCCCTCAGGGATAATCTGACTTTTTCTTAAAGACCAAAATCTTTCTAAAATTATTGCAACACCAAAAATTGAAGTTAAAATTAGCGGCCAAATTGGCCAGCCAGCTGCTTGTATTATTTCCCACACAATAAAAAACTCCTTTTGATTATTTCTTCAACATTATACTAGTTTGATTTAAGTTTTCCCGATGCTAGATGATAATTTTTTTTCATTCTTTTAGCTAATGATAGATCATGCGTAACTAAAACTATGGCTGTTTTAAATTCATCTACTAATTCTAAAAATGAATCAAAAATTAAATTTGCATTTTTATGATCGAGATTACCTGTTGGCTCATCTGCTAAAATTAAATCTGGGGCAGTAACCATCGCCCTTGCTATAGCAACTCTCTGCCTTTCCCCTCCGGACAATTGATGAGGAAAATGATTTAACCTCTTACCTAAACCCAATTTTTTTAATACTTCTTTTGCTTGATTAAAATCATTCAAATAATCTCCTCTCCTTACTATAAGTGGCATCATTACATTTTCAATTGATGAAAAATCATTTAATAAATGGTGTGATTGATAAATAAAGCCTATATGTTTGTTTCTTAGTTTTGCCATATTGTTATCAGAAAGGCTACTCATATCTGAATTGTTAAACAAGACCTTTCCTTCTGAAGGAGAATCTAGTCCAGCAATAATATGTAAGAGAGTGCTTTTCCCAGAGCCAGAACTACCCACAATGGCAACTTTTTCTGATGCTTTTATATGAAAATTTAAATTTTTAAGGACTGGTACATCGAGCCCTTCAAAACTCTTAGTTACACTTTTTAAGTTAATTTGAAATATATCATTCATATTTTAATGCCGTTGCTGGATCAACCTTTGAGGCTTTATAACTTGGATATATTGAGGCAACTAAAGAAAGAAATAACCCCATCAACCCTATTCTATAAACATCAACAGTCATAACTTTTGAAGGAACCGTAGAAATAAGATAAATATCCTTAGCTAAAAATTCTGTATTAAATATTCTTTCTATCAATGGGACGATTGTTTCTATATTTAGTGATATTGCAACTCCAAAAAAAATTCCAAAAAATGTCCCCAAGGCACCTATGATAAATCCCTGTAAAATAAAAATATACATAATACTTTTTTGATTTACGCCTATCGTCCTTAATATTGCAATGTCTGATCGCTTTTCAGTCACCCCCATTACTAGTGTAGACACAATATTAAAAGCTGCGACCGCGATTATCAAAGTTAAAATAATAAACATTACCTTTTTTTCTAATTCAATAGCAGCAAACAGATTGGCATGCTGGATTCTCCAATCTGAAACGTACACAAAAGGGTCATGGCTAAAAGTTTTTTTTAAATAGTTTGAAATTTTTTCCGTGTCGTCAATATTATTTAGTTCTACCCTCAAACCAGACACATTTTTGTTTTTTTTAAAAAATGTCTGCGCATCCTTTAAATTGATTAAGGCTAGCCCAGCATCATACTCATACATTCCTGAGTCAAAAATTCCAGAAATATTAAATCGTTTGATTCTTGGCATTATTCCAGCCGCTGAAAAATTTGATTTGGAGGAAATCATTGCAACCTTATCGCCTACTGATACCCCTAAATACCTAGCAAGATCAACCCCAATTAATATGTCATATTGCCCCTCATTAAGACGATAAGCTCCTGAACTTATTTTTGTATTTATATCGCTTACATCTTTTTCAATTTCGGGAAATATACCTCTGACTATGACCCCCCTATTCCTTTTACCAACAGAAATCATTGCTTGGTCTTCAACATATGGGGAAACTCCATCAATTCCCATATCTTTATTAATTGTTTTTTTAGTTTGTTGCCAATTGTTAAGGTCTCTTCCGGGCTTTGTTATTTCTATATGAGAAGTCACACTTAAAATTCTTGATTTAAGTTCTGACTGAAATCCATTCATTACAGATAAAACTATTATTAAGGCCATGACACCTAATGTAATACCTATAATACTTGTCAAAGAAATAAATGAAATAAATTGGTTGGTATTTTTTAAATTTGTATACCTAAGAGCGATCCAAAATTCATAAAATTTTTTATTTTTAACTGATTTAGTCATTGAATATATATTTAGTTAAGCTTCGATATGAGCATTCTGCTAGAATTATGGCATGTTTACAGGAATAATTGAATCAATTGGCATAATCAAATCTATTGATAGAGAAGGAGAAGATTTAAAGGTCAATATCTTTCTTAATGATAACAAGTTACAGGATATTAATATTGGAGACAGCATTTCTGTAAATGGGATCTGTCTAACGGTAAAAGATATAAATGAAGATTTATTAAGTTTCGATATTTCCAGAGAAACTTTATCCAGAACCGCACCTCTCAAATTATCACAGAAACTAAATCTTGAATCATCCCTAAGATTTAATGGAAAAGTATCAGGTCATTTTGTTACTGGTCATGTTGATGAAGTAGGTGTTATCCATAGTATTGAAAAAAAAGATTTGTGTGAAGTTTGGGGGTTAAAAGTATCGGAAAAATTAATGAAATTCATTCCTGAAAAAGGCTCAGTAGCATTGAATGGAACTAGCTTGACTATAAACAATGTTGGTGAGAATATTTTTTATATCAACTTAATTCCGCATACATTGCAAACAACAAATTTATCAGATCTTAAAGAGGGTGATAAGGTGAATATAGAGATTGATATGATTGCAAGGTATCTACAAAATTTCATTACAAAGTAAACAAAATTATTTATGAACAATATTGAAGACATAGTAAGTGATCTAAAAAAAGGAAGGATGGTAATCCTTGTAGATGACGAAGATCGTGAAAATGAAGGTGATTTATTAATAGCAGCTGATCACGTTACGCCAGAATATATCAATTTTATGGCCAAATATGGAAGAGGTCTAATTTGCTTAACTCTGACGGAAGATAAAGCTAATAAACTTAAACTTCCTCTGATGGTTGAAGATAACCAAGGAAAGCTTGGGACAAATTTTACTGTCTCTATCGATGCTTCTTCAGGCATCACTACCGGAATATCGGCAGGAGATCGAGCTAAAACAATCACCTCCGCTATTCAGCCCCAATCAGATCATACATTTATCAACAGGCCTGGACATATATTTCCGCTCATTGCTCATTCAGGCGGAGTATTATATAGGGCAGGTCATACAGAAGCTGGATGTGATCTTGCTGCTCTTGCTGGAACAACACCAGCATCTGTCATATGTGAAATATTAAATGATGATGGAAGTATGGCTAGGCTGCCAGATCTCATTAAATTTTCAAAAAAGCATGGAATAAAAATTGGAACAATTGCTGATTTAATTGAGTATCGTAGCAAGAAAGAAAAGCTGATAAAAAAAATAAGTGAGGAAGAACTTAGCACTGAATTTGGCATGATGAAACTTATAGTTTATTCAGACCTACTATCAAAAAATACTCACTTAGCTTTTGTAAAGGGGACCATAAAAAAGGATGATGAAGTTATAGTTAGAGTTCATGAACCTTTATCAATATTAGATTTTGTAAGCAAAGAAACACCTCATTCGTGGCCACCCCTAAAGGCACTTAAAAAGATTAGCGATGAAAAAAATGGCGTTGTAATTTTCTTAAACTACAACGAATCCCAAAATAATATAACAAGCAAATTGAACCATGAAAATATTACTTTAAAAAAATCGACTGATTTAAGGAGCTACGGAATAGGATCACAAATTTTAGTTGATATAGGCGTTTCAAAAATGAAACTTTTAGCTGCTCCAAGAAAAATGCCTAGTATGGCAGGATATGGCCTTCAAGTTACTGAATTTATTGAAAATAATATGTAAACTTAAAAATTAATTCATGGTAAAATTAGTCAGTTGAATATAATTAAATATAAATTAATTTTTTTTAAAATCAAAGGGAGCTATTCCCTTTTTTTTTACTTCTTTATTTAAGTCTCATTGCATATGACTGAAGCTAAGGATCATAAATTACTTGTTGGAAATATCCTATCTTTTGACTTTGGAGAAAAAAGAGTTGGAGTCGCAATTGGAAATAACATTACAAATAATGTTCACCCCCTTGAAACAATTGAAGCATCAAAAAAAACTGATAGGTATATTAAAATTGAATCATTACTAGAAACATGGAAACCTATCCAATTAATAGTAGGGTACCCCCTAAATGATGATGGTAGTAAATCAAGAATGAGTGCTTTAGCAAAAAAATTTGGAGAAAAGCTTAAAAATAAATTTAATATTCCAGTTCATTTTATTGATGAAAGGTTCAGTTCATCCGAGGCTGAGCTAAGGTTAAAGGCGCTTGAAAAAAATTTAAAAAAAAGAAAGCACATAATTGATCAAGTAGCAGCCATGATCATTCTAGATTCTTTTTTTGAATCCGATAAAAATGAAAATAATCTTATTTTATGAAAAAAATACAAAAAAATAAGCTCTCTGAACTTCAGCACTTGCTATCAATTCAAGAAATGGATGTATCACTTATCAAAGATATTTTTATAAGAGCAGATAAGTTTCTTATAAATAACCAAAGTATAAGTAAGTATGATGTTTTGCAGGGGAAAACAATCTGTAATCTTTTTTTTGAAAACAGCACAAGAACGCAAACTACTTTTGAGATTGCTGCAAAAAGATTATCTGCAGACGTAATCAATCTTGATATAGCAACCTCATCTCAATCAAAGGGTGAATCAATACTTGATTTGATAAATAATTTAATAGCTATGGGCGTGAGTATTTTTGTTGTTAGGCACTCAAAGCCAGGAATTCCTGCAAAAATTGCTCAAAATATTAAAAATATGGCTCACGTCATAAATGCCGGTGATGGAAATAAAGAACACCCTACTCAAGCACTTCTAGATGCATACACCATTAGGAGTTACAAAAAAAAATTTGATGACCTCAAGGTGGCGATTGTAGGCGATATAGAGCACTCAAGAGTAGCAAAGTCAGAAATTTATATTTTAAACAAACTTGGTGTAAAAGAGGTAAGAGTAATCGGCCCTGAATCATTAATGCCTAAAAACATTAATGACTTAAATATAAAGGCTTTTAGCCTGTCTCTTATACACATCTGACGCTGCCGACGAATAGAGAGGTG
>CAJXQA010000004.1 GCA_913058475.1 uncultured Nitrosomonadales bacterium | reverse complement strand
GGTCTCGTGGGCTCGGAGATGTGTATAAGAGACAGAAATTTCATGATATAAATCAAGCTGAATCATTTGCAGTTAAAAAATTAACTAGTCTAGGCTGGACTGTTGACTATGTAGAAATTAGACGTCAAGCTGATTTATTAAAACCTTCAACAAGTGACGAAAATCTAGTAATTTTAGGTGCAGCAAATTATGAGGATGTGAGGTTAATTGATAATATAGAATTTTGCACAGATGATACTATATGACTATAATGTCACGATTTAAATCATAAAAGAAATATTGAGATACTTATGCAAAGAACCATGCTCAAATCAAAGCTTCATAAGGCAACTGTAACGCACTCTGAATTAGAATATGAAGGATCATGTGCCATTGATTCATCTCTTTTAAGGGCTGCCGATATAAAAGAATATGAACAAATATCTATTTATAATATTACAAATGGAGAAAGATTCGTAACGTATGCGATTAGAGCTGAAAAAGACTCAGGTATAATTTCAATCAATGGAGCTGCCGCACATAAGGCAAGTCCTGGCGACAAGCTAATCATTGCCACATATGCTGATTACAATGAAATAGAATTAAAAACTTACCACCCTACCTTAGTGTATTTAGATGAATCAAATAAAATGACTATCACAAAAAATTCGATTGCGATTCAAGCAGCTTAAATTTGACTTCAACGTTAAGTATAAAAAAACATGTTATTTCCGCTCTAGAAGATATCAAAGCTTTTGATATAGTCTCCCTAAATGTCAAGAAATTAACATCTATTAGTGATTTTATGATTATCGCAAGCGCATCTTCAACAAGACAAACAAAAGCGCTAGCAAGAAATATTAAAGATAAAATGAGTGCTTTTGGAGTTGAAGTTGTTGGAATTGAAGGAGAGACTGAAGGTGAGTGGGTCTTAGTGGACCTCGGAGATATCATTATCCATATCATGACACCAACGACTCGTGCATATTTCAATCTTGAAGAATTATGGTCAAATTAAAACATTGGATTTATCTTAAGCTTGAAAATTAAAATTATCACCGTGGGCAATAAACCGGATAGTTGGTTACAAGAGGGAATCAAAAAATATATAAAGAAATTTCCTAACTATACGAAAATTGAATGGACAGAAATAAAACCTGAAAAAAAATTTAGTTCAATTGAAAATAAAAAGAAAGACGAAGCTATTAGAATTAAAGCTCATATCAAAGATTCGCCATATATTTGCCTTGACGAACATGGAGATTCTTTATCCTCGTTAAATTTTTCTAAAAAATTAAACAATTGGCTTCAGAATTTTCCTTCGATAATATTTGTAATTGGGGGAGCAGATGGTATTGATAAAAAATTACTAGGTGGAAGTTTAGAAAATATATCGCTATCTAAAATGACACTCCCTCATCACACCGTTAAATTAATTTTAATTGAGCAACTATTTAGAGCTTTCGCAATCTTAAATAACCATCCCTATCATCGAGAATAGAATGAATAAGAACAGTATCATTTGGTTAAGAAGAGACCTAAGGCTTTATGATAATGCTGCCCTATTTCATGCATTAAAGGATTCAAATCAAGTGTTTCCTGTGTTTATCTTTGATATAAAAATATTGAGTGAATTGAAAAATAAAAAAGATCGAAGAATTGAATTTATCCTACGATCTCTTGATGAAATCAAAAAATCCTTAAATGAAAAAGGGTCTGACCTAATTGTTGAAATGGGTGATCCAGAATCTCTTATTCCAAAATTAATTACAGAATATAAATGTAAATCTTTGTATATAAACAGGGATTATGAAAAATATGCAAAGGATAGAGATAATACAATCTCTGAAATTCTATCAAATAAAGAGGTGACAACCCTCAGGTTTAAAGATCAAGTTTTATTTGAAAATAATGAAATTTTAACGCAATCAAATAATCCGTATACAGTTTTTACGCCATATAAAAATAATCATCTAAAAAGACTAAATGAGCAAGGTATTGATCTATACAATTGT
This sequence comes from uncultured Nitrosomonadales bacterium, assembly GCA_913058475.1. Classification (GTDB taxonomy): domain Bacteria; phylum Pseudomonadota; class Gammaproteobacteria; order Burkholderiales; family Methylophilaceae; genus BACL14. The sequence continues at coordinate 54,017 of CAJXQA010000004.1, read as the reverse complement.
GAAAATCATAAAGATAGCTTTGCGAAATTTGCTCATAAAGCATTACCAACATTAGAGGATCTTACGTTTGAAAAAACTAACTTAGATGATCTCGACTTACCAGCTGGAACAAGCGGAGGAAAAGAGCTCCTCAAGAAATTTTGTAACAATATAAAAAATTATTCAACAAACAGAAATTTTCCTGCCGTAAGGGGAGTTTCTTATCTATCCGTTCATAATCGTTTTGGGACATTGTCCATCAGGCATCTCGCAAAATTGGCTATTGAAACAGATAATGATGGCGCTTCAACATGGCTAAGTGAATTAATTTGGAGGGATTTTTATTTTCAAATAATTGCCAACTTCCCTCAAGTTTCTGAAAAAAAATCCTTTAAAAGTCAATTTGAAAACTTACCATTTGAAAATGATGAAAATAAATTTGAAGCATGGAAAAATGGCTTGACTGGCTTTCCAATTATAGATGCCGCAATGAGACAAATAAATCAAACAGGCTATATGCACAATCGCTTAAGGATGATTGTCTCTTCATTCCTAGTTAAAGATTTACTCATTGATTGGAGATGGGGGGAACAATATTTTGAAGATAATCTGATTGATTTTGATTTTTCAGCAAATAACGGTGGCTGGCAATGGGCTGCTTCGACTGGATGTGACTCACAACCATATTTTAGAATATTTAATCCTGTTCTTCAGTCAGAAAAATTTGATAGAGATGGCGTATTTATAAAAAAATATATTCCTCAATTAGCGCCCCTCTCTTCAAAAGAGATTCATCAACCATGGGTATATTTTGAAAAAGATAAAGACACTTTTCCTATCAAGTTAGGTATCGACTATCCATTTCCCATCGTTGACCATAAAATACAAAGGGATAAAGCATTATCTATGTATAAAGCATGCAAATAATTGTTGTTTATTAACCACATTTTTTGTTGTAATAAGCCTCTAAAATTGTATTTTAATGTACCTAATAAGCGACAAATATGTCATAATTCGAGAATATGTGGATTAAAATAAATAAAAATTTTTTAGCAATATCTTTAATACTTTTTTCATGCTTTATAAGCGCAGAAGAAAATCCTAAAGACCCTTACGAAAATTTTAACCGTGGTGTTTACACATTTAACGATACCATCGATGGTGCCATTCTTAAGCCTATTGCAAAAGGATACAACTACGTAACCCCTGATGTAGCTAAGAAAGGGATTAATAATTTCTATAACAATATTACAGATTTTATAACTGCAGTGAATAGTTTTTTACAGCTTGATATAGAGCAAGGAATGACGGATGCAGGTAGGGTGATAGTGAATACGACTATTGGGATGTTAGGATTTATTGATGTCTCATCAACCAATGTCAATAACTATACTGATCGCAACAAACAAGATTTTGGGACGACATTAGCGCGTTATGGATGGCGTGACAGTGCATACCTAGTGTTACCTTTTTTTGGCCCATCTACCATTAGAGATGGTACAGGTTTGGCCGTTGATGGCCTTTTTATAAACCCTATTGGCTACATTGATAATGTGGCATTAAGAAATGCCTTGTATGCTGGTTGGATTATTAATACTCGTGCGCAACTTCTTGATGCGACAAATTTGATGGATGATGCGGCAATTGATCCATATGCATTTCAGCGTGACTCTTGGTTGCAGATGAAACAGAACCAAATCGACGGTAAACAACAAATAAATTATAACGATTACTTAGATGATTTTTTAACTGAAGATGACGCATCAGATGAGGCTATTAAATCTTCAGCTAATGAGAATCAAAATATTGAAAGTGATTCAATATCGCATTATAAAGAGGCTGAATCTAACGAGGCTAATAAAACAAGTCAACGACCCCTAGCATCACACCTAGTCTCCTCCCTTTAGAATTTATTTACCAGAAGCAATAGTCATTTCATCTATCAATACAGAACCAATGTATTGAGAACCATTTTTGTAAGTATCATTTCCAATATTAGAAATATTTAACAACATATCCCTCATATTTCCAGCAATAGTAATCTCTTCAACTGCATGAACAATAACCCCCTCTTCAACCCAAAATCCAGCAACACCTCTTGAGTAATCCCCAGTTACCATGTTCAAACCTTGTCCCATTAATTCTGTTACTACCAAGCCTCTGCCCATCTTTTTTATCAGCTCTTTAAAGCTATGACTTGAAGAAGAAGCTATTAAATTATGTGCGCCTCCAGCATTTCCTGTTGTTTGCATTTTTAGTCTTCTTGCACTATATGAAGACAAGAAGTACCCCTTTAAAAAGCCTTTATCAACAACAACTCTTGGCTTAACGTAAACCCCTTCTCCATCAAAGTATGTTGTTGCGTTTCCATGCTTTAAGTATGGATCCTCATTGATTGAAAGACTTTCTGATGCAATTTTCTTATCAAGTGAATTCAACAAAAAAGAGGTTTTACGATATTGATTTGAACCTGAAGATGCAGAAACGATTGATGATACTAGAGAGGTCGCGACCTGGGATTCAAAAATTACAGGATATCGGCCTGTTTTGATAGGTTTTGGCATAAGGCGATTTAATGCTCTTTGAGCTGAGGTTTCACCGATCTCCTCTAAAGACTGTAAATTAGAAATTTTACGTGAATTACTATAACTATAATCTCTTTGCATTCCAGAACTATCTTTTGCAATAACAGAGCAGCTTATTGTATGACGCGATGATGGGAAGCCCCCAATAAATCCATTAGAATTTGCCTGAACAAATAAATTATTGGAAGTACTAAAATTTGCCCCCTCAGAATTACTTATTCTTTTATCAAATGATAACGCAGTTTTTTCAACGACTAATACTTTAGCAATCATCGCATCTTGTGAATCTTCAAAAGGATGATAAAGATCAAGCTCAATATCTTTTTTTGGATATAATTTTGAGCTTGCTAGCCCAAAGGCTTTATCTTCACCGGTGAATTTAGCGATGTCACATGCTGCTGCCAGACAAGACTCAATAGCCTCTTTACTAAAATCAGAAGTTGTCGCTATCCCTCTTTTTTTTCCAAAATATACTGTAATAGATAAGCTTTTATCATTATTTAAAGTGACTGATTCGAGCTCTTTTAATCGAACTGAGACTGAAGTTCCAGAATCTACATCAATTTCAACCTCTGACTCAGAAGCACCTTTAGCTTGAGCCTGTTTATTAACATACCTCGCTAAGTCATATAAATCATCTTGTGAATAATTAAGTATTTTTATCATTCGATTTTTTTAAAATTATTAAAGTGATATGATACATAATCAAATTCAAGATTTGGTATTAAATTTCTATGATTGATGTAACAGATGATTTAAAAAGCAAAACAGCTTTAAAAAATGAAGCTAAAGATGTTCATGCGTTTGGAAAAATTTTAGTAGGCTTATCTGATAAGCAAATAAGTCAAATTAAATTACCTGAAAGTGTGCATGAAGCTATAAGAGAGTTTAAAAAACTAAAAAAAAATTCTGCGAAAAATAGACAAAGCCTATATCTAGCTAAATTACTAAGAGCTATAGACATTTCAGAAGCTCAACAATTCGTTGCTCATTTAAAGTTTGAATCTCAGACTGAAATTAGAAAATTTCATAAAATAGAAGATTGGAGAAATAAACTGATAGCTGATATTTCAAATCTCACAGATTTTGTTAATTTATCCCCTGCTATTGATATACAGAAACTAAGAAAACTAATACTTAATTCACAGAAAGAGATTAAAAAAGGAAGCTCCAATAAATTTCAAAAGGAGCTTTTTCAACTCATTAAAGATATTTTATAATTTGGTTTATATGCTGGCAGCTGTTTGTGAAGCATTGCCATTTCTAATGTAACCTACATCAATAACCGAGCCCTTATTTTTTCTGATTAATGAAATAAGCTCATCAGGCGTCGAAACCTTTTGGCCATTAATAGAGGTAATACTATCATTTCTCATGATTCCGGCTTTTGCTGCAGCAGAGCCTTTGATTACAGCAATGACTTGAATTCCTTCAGTACTCTGCCCACTTCCATCTTGGCCAAGCTCTATGAAATGAGTACCAAAAGTTGGTTTGGGTAATTTTACCCAGTAAGAAGCATAAAAGTCATACATTACGTTTGGGTCGACTAAATCTTCCTCTGTGATTTCTATTTCAGTCACCTTACCAAAATCTTTAACTCTTTTTTCTTTAATTGCCTTTTGTCTCGCTTGTTTAAATTGAGAGGCTCTGTCACCCTCATTGATTTGTCGGTCATAAATCAAAATAAGGTCTGCTTTTATTTTCTCACCGTGCTCAAGAGCAATACTTGGCGGTAAGTTAGTACTGACAAATCCTGAGAATCCCATAAAATCATACCCATTCTCAAGCATCATCACGTTATCAGTATCCTTGTCCCAGCCTCTCATTATTTTGGTCTCTGGATTTTGCTCAAATGACTTAAAGTCCTCAGGACTTTGTAAAACATAGTTTTTCTCGAATAAATTTTCATCAGCGAGCAGGTTAGTTGAGATAAGAAAAAGTGCTGAAAGAATAATGTTTAAATATGATTTCTTCATGAGGCTCCCTTGGTAATGATAATATTGTATTTTATTTAACTAGATTGACATAATCATGCTGCAAAAATTCATTAAAATTGGATTAATATCGATTAGTGACCGTGCATCTTCAGGTGTTTATGAAGATAAAGGAATTCCAGAGCTAGAAACTTGGTTAAAAAAAACGATAAAAAATAATTACCAAATAGAATCAATTGTGATTCCAGATGAACTTTCTAAAATTAAGAACACTTTAATTGATTTTTGTGATCAAAAAGAGTGTTCATTGATATTAACAACAGGAGGAACAGGTCCTGCCGAAAGAGATATTACCCCTGAAGCTACTTTATCTGTCGCTGACAAAGAAATGCCTGGATTTGGTGAACAAATGCGTCAGATTAGCTTAAATTTTGTCCCTACTGCCATTTTATCCAGACAGATTGCGGTGATTAGAAAAAATACACTTATTGTAAATCTTCCAGGGCAACCTAAAGCCATTGTTGAAACCTTAGAGGGGGTAAGGGATCAAGAAAATAATGTAAAAACGCCTGGTATCTTCGCAGCAATACCTTATTGTTTGGATCTAATTGGTGCTCCATATATTGAAACAAATGAGGAGTTTGTAAAATCTTTTCGGCCAAAAAAGAAATAATGATGCAGATAGAATTTAAAATTATTGAAAAATTCTTTACCAAGAATAATATCAAAGCATATAAGGGTATAGGGGATGATGCTGCCTTATTTAAAAAAGATGATAATAATCTGTGGGCCATATCAACAGATACGCTGAATGAAAATGTTCATTTCATAACAAATACTGATCCTTATAAAATTGGATGGAAGGCAATGGCAGTAAATGTTTCTGATATCTTAGCAATGGGTGCATCTCCCATGTTTGCATTGCTTGCCATATCTATGCCAAAGCCAAACAATGATTGGTTAAAACAATTTTCAAAAGGCTTATTTGAATGCTGCAAAGAATTTAATGTAGAGCTTATAGGTGGAGATACCTCAAGGGGACCCTTATCAATCAATGTGACCGTTTTAGGTGATGTAAAAAAAAATAGTGTCTTACTGAGATCAAATGCAAAAATTGAAGATGATATATGGGTCACCGGAGATCTTGGTCTTGCTGCATTAGGGCTAAAAATAATTAAGAAAAAAATAGAAGCTCCTACTGTAATAACAAAAAAATCCATCCAGGCTTTAGAAAAACCAAAGCTAAATCAATTTACTATCGACAAAATTAAATCTTTTTGTAATGCGGCAATAGATATTTCAGATGGTTTTGTTGCTGACCTAAGTCATATCTTAAAGGCATCAAAAGTGGGTGCAAGTGTCCATTTAAAAGATATACCAATAAATAAATGGATAAAGAAAGCAGGGCAAGAGAATTTAGCCCTTTATGGTGGCGATGACTATCAAACAATATTAACTGCCTCAAAAAAGATGAGATCTAAAATTGAAAAGTTGATCCATAAAGACAATTTGCACCTCTCAAGGGTGGGCATTATTACTAAAGATAAAAAACTTCTTATAAGTGATAATGGCAAAGAGATTAAACTAAAAAAAGGCTTCACTCACTTTGAAAAAAAATAATTTACTTTTTAAAAACGAATCAACATTTATTGCTTTAGGTTTTGGGTCAGGCTTAGCAAATTTTGCGCCTGGGACCTTCGGAACGTTGATTGCGATACCTTTATTTTATTTTTCTCAACTTCTTCCTCAATATTATGATTATTTTTTTGTGATCACTCTTTTTTTTATTGGCATTTATGTTTCAAACCAAACCAGCCTCATCATGAAAATAAAAGACCCCTCTTGTATTGTTATTGATGAAATTGTTGCCTTTCTTGCACTATTAATTTACCTTCAACCTCATGCGGTTGAATTATTTTATAGTTTTTTATTATTTAGATTTTTTGATATCTTAAAACCATTTCCTATCAATATCCTTGAAAAAAAATTTGAAGGTGGCTTTGGAATAATGATTGATGATATAGCAGCTGCTATTTATTCTGCTTTTATAATAATTTTTTTCACCCAATATGTCTTCTAAAGAACATAAACTGCTCACACAAAGATTAGCAAATCAATGTTTAGAGAAAAAAATATTATTAGTGACCGCCGAATCATGCACAGGTGGCCTTCTATCTGCAACACTAACTAAAATAGCTGGAAGCTCAAAATGGTTTGATAGGGGCTATATTACTTATAGTAATAATTCAAAAATAGATTCTTTAAGAGTTCGAAGGGAGACTCTAGAAAATTTTGGAGCTGTAAGTCAAGAAATTGCCAATGAAATGTCTGCAGGAGCGCTAGAAAATAGTGAAGCAAATCTAAGTATCAGTATTACAGGTATTGCAGGTCCTGAGGGAGGGACATTAGATAAGCCTATTGGAACTGTTTTTTTTTCAATCGCGACCATCGATAACATAATTTTAGAACATAAAGCAGATTTTAAGGGTTCAAGAGATGAAATCAGAAAAGAATCGGTTCTTTTTGCATTAAATAAACTGTTGAACCTTACGTTATAACAACAAGTATGAAATAATAAAAACTAATTAAAAAACACTAACCAAAGGTAAATATTCAATGGATGAAAATAAAAGAAAAGCCCTAGATGCAGCCCTCGCACAAATAGATAAACAGTACGGTAAAGGATCAGTAATGAGGATGGATGATACTTCGGTTGTTGAAGGTATCCAATCTGTATCTACGGGATCTTTAGGGCTTGATATCGCTTTAGGAATTGGAGGCTTACCTCGAGGACGAGTCATTGAAATATATGGACCTGAATCATCTGGAAAAACATCGTTAACACTTTCAGTAATCGCTCAAATGCAGAAAGTAGGAGGTACAGCAGCATTTATAGATGCCGAGCATGCACTGGATATTCAATATGCAGCAAAACTTGGAGTTAATATTGAGGAATTACTAGTCTCACAACCAGATACTGGTGAACAAGCCCTTGAAATAGCGGACATGCTAGTCAGAAGTGGCTCTGTTGATATAGTAGTTATCGATTCAGTTGCAGCTCTAACTCCAAGAGCTGAAATCGAAGGTGATATGGGTGATTCGCATATGGGATTACAAGCTAGACTAATGTCACAGGCATTAAGAAAATTAACAAGCAACATCAAAAAAACAAACACCATGGTAATTTTTATTAACCAACTAAGAATGAAAATTGGCGTTATGTTCGGAAACCCAGAAACTACAACAGGTGGTAATGCACTTAAATTTTATGCTTCAGTGAGGCTTGATATTAGAAGAATTGGTGCCATAAAAAAAGATGATGAAATTATTGGTGCTGAAACCAGAGTAAAGGTTGTTAAAAACAAAGTAGCCCCACCATTCAGAAAGGCTGAATTTGATATGCTGTATGGTGAAGGAATCTCCTTAGAAGGTGAAATAATAGACCAAGCTGTTAAATTAGATATTATAGAAAAGTCTGGTTCATGGTATAGCTACAACAGTGAAAAAATAGGTCAAGGTAAAGATAACGTAAGAGAATTCCTTAAAGGTAATCCAGACATATCTAAAGATATAGAAAACCAAGTAAGAGATAAGTCAAGTATTACAACTGAAATTGAAATCGAGAATAAAATATCTGAGGATGATACAGAATCTGAAAAGTAGTACTGAAAAAAATATTATCTTATTAAAGAAAAGAGCTCTATATTATTTAGGTAAAAGAGAATACTCACGCCTAGAGTTACACAAAAAAATAAAAGCCTTCGCTCAAGAGCTTGAGCTTGAGACACAAGACATAAAAGCCATACTAAATGATCTCGAAGGTAATGCTTGGTTATCTGACCAAAGATTTACTGAACAATTTATTTTGTCAAAAAAAAATAAATACGGGGTAGAGAAAATTAGATATGAATTAAAGGTGAGAGGGGTTGCTGACACTATCATCAATACTGAGCTCGTAAAAATTAAAACAGAGAATTATTCGCTTGCAAAAAAAATCTGGGCAAAGAAATTTGATGGTGCTCCTAAATCGTTAGAGGAAAGAAATAAACAAATAAGGTTTCTCCAGGGAAGAGGTATTGACATAGAATTGATACATCAAATTCTCTCTGGGAAAAGTTTTGAACAGCTATGAATAAAAAACATAATTTATCTGAAAAAGAAATTAGGAATAAGTTTCTAGATTTCTTTGCCGCTAAGGGGCATGAGGTTGTGTCTTCTTCAAGCTTGGTCCCTAAAGATGACCCTACACTGCTTTTTACAAATGCAGGCATGAACCAATTTAAAGAAATATTTTTAGGCATTGAGAAAAGAAATTATCAAAGAGCAACCTCAAGTCAGCGCTGTGTTAGAGCAGGAGGAAAGCATAATGATCTAGAAAATGTTGGGTATACGGCAAGGCATTTAACTTTTTTTGAAATGCTCGGTAACTTTAGCTTTGGAGATTACTTTAAAAAAGAAGCTATCGCTTACGCATGGGAGCTTTTGACAGAAATCTATAAAATTCCAAAAGAAAAATTATTAGTCACCGTTTATGAAGAAGACAAGGAAGCATTGGAAATCTGGTCACAAGAGATAGGTCTGCCTAAAGAAAAAATTATTCTAATTGGGGATAATAAGGGAAGTAAGTATGCTTCAGATAATTTTTGGATGATGGGCGACACTGGTCCTTGTGGTCCATGTAGTGAAATTTTTTATGATCATGGGAAAGATTATTTTGGAGGCCCTCCAGGATCAAAAGATGAGGATGGAGATCGCTTTATTGAGATTTGGAATTTAGTTTTCATGCAATACAATAGAGATGAGCAAGGCAAAATGCATCTTCTACCAAAGCCATCCGTTGATACGGGTATGGGGTTAGAGAGAATCTCGGCGATACTCCAAAATGTCCACTCAAACTATGAAATTGATTTATTTAAAATTCTAATTGCTGAAATTGGCAAAATTACAAACACAAAAGATCTTGGGCATAACTCACTCAAAGTAATTGCAGATCATATAAGAACATCTACCTATCTTATTAAAGATGGGGTGTTACCTGCAAATGAAGGAAGAGGTTACGTTTTAAGAAGAATTATTCGAAGAGCCATAAGGCATGGTTATAAACTTGGCTGTAATAAGCCATTTTTTAATAAACTTGTACCATTAGTTTTAAGGTTAATGGATGATGATAAAAATATATCTTCTGAAAAAAGAAAATTAATTTCAAATGAAATCTTCTTAGAGGAAGAACGTTTCTTCATCACAATTGAAAACGGAATGTCTATTCTTGATAACGCAATAAATGATATTAAAGATAAAAATGTATCGATACTAGATGGTCAAATTGCTTTTAAGTTACATGATACCTATGGGTTTCCTCTTGATCTAACAGCTGATATTTGTAGAGAAAATAAAATCGAAATAGATACTAAAGCTTTTGAAGTATCTATGAAATCACAAAAAACAATGGCACGTGAATCTGGTAAGTTTAATAAAATTAAAACGTTACCTTACGAAGGTAAAAATACAGAGTTTTTAGGTTATAACGATATTAAGTCTTCTTCAAAAATTTTAGGATTATTTAAAGATGGTGATAAAGTTGAGGAGATAAAAAAAGGTGATGAAGCAATCCTTATTTTAGATAAAACACCCTTTTACGCTGAGTCAGGGGGTCAAGTTGGTGATAGTGGCCATATTCAGACTAACAGCGAAAAATTTTATGTGCGAGATACAATAAAAATAAAAAAAAATGTATTTGGCCATGTTGGAATTCTTGAATCTGGCACCTTAAAACATAATGAACAAGTTGAAGCATTTATAGATGAACCTAGAAGAAATGATATTAAGCGAAATCATTCTGTCACCCATCTACTTCATAAAGCATTAAAAATTGTTTTAGGTAATCACGTTGAACAAAAAGGTTCTCTCGTAGATAACCTAAAAACACGCTTTGATTTTTCTCATTCAAAATCTATTTCGCACGAAGAAATTCATCAAATAGAATCTATTGTTAATAATGAAATTTTAACTAACCAAATGACACACACTCAAATGATGTCAATAGATAAGGCAAAGGAGTCAGGTGCTTTAATGCTTTTTGGAGAAAAATACGAATCAAAAGTTAGGGTATTAAATATTGGAAATAGTATTGAGCTGTGTGGAGGTACTCATGTAAAAAATACAGGTGATATTGGGCTCTTTAAAATTTACTCTGAGTCAGGCGTTGCTTCAGGTGTGAGGAGGATTGAAGGGGTTACTGGTCTTAATCTCATTGAATTGTTAAATGATCAAGAAGAAATATTAACTAGAATCTCCAAAGATCTAAATACCAAAACATCAGAAATACCATTGAAGGTATCCTCAATACTGACCCAACTTAAAGAGAATGAAAAAATACAAAGTCAACTAAAATCAGAATTAGCATTAAATCAAACTGATGAGATGCTTTCAAAAACATCAAAAATAGATAATTTTGATTATTTATGCCAAGTAATTGATAATCAAGGGCCTAATGAATTGAGAGATATGATTGATAAATTGAAGCTAAAACTTAAAACAGCAGTTATAATACTAGCCGCAGTGAAAGATTCTAATGTAACTTTTGCTGTTGGCGTTACGGATAACCTAACAGATAAAATTGACGCAGGATTCATTGCTAAAACACTTGGTGAAAAAGTTGGAGGCAAAGGTGGGGGTAGGAAAAATATGGCAATGGCAGGTGGAACAAACACAAAATTAGTCCAAGAAGCTTTCAAACTCGTTCAAACAAATCTTAGTAGTTAAAGAATCTATATAAATGAGTATTATCGTACAAAAATTTGGTGGTACATCGGTTGCTAATTCTGAAAGGATTAAAGCGGCGGCTAATATCGCAATTAAAACCTATAACCAAGGCTATCAAGTAGTCATTGTTGTTTCTGCTATGTCGGGCGAAACAAATAAATTAATTAATCTGTGTGAGGAAATGATGCCAAGTCCTGAGTTGAGGGAATATGACTCTATTGTTTCAACTGGTGAACAAGTAACGAGTGGTCTTATGGCTTTATCATTAATTAATTTAGGATTTAAAGCAAAAAGTTACTCTGGTCATCAGGTAAGAATCGAGACGGATAGTGCTCACAGTAAAGCAAGAATTTTAAATATTGAAGATACAAATCTAAAAAAAGATTTAAAAAATGGTTTTATTGCTGTTATTGCTGGGTTTCAAGGTGTAGACAAAGAAGGCAATATCACCACTTTGGGTCGTGGTGGTTCTGACACAACTGCTGTAGCACTTGCGGCAGCTCTAAAAGCTGATGAGTGCCAAATATATACAGATGTAGATGGTATTTATACAACTGATCCCAGAGTTGTTCCTGAAGCAAAAAAACTTAAATCAATAAACTTTGAAGAGATGCTAGAAATGGCTAGCTTGGGCTCAAAGGTATTACAAACGAGATCAGTTGAATTTGCAGGTAAATACAAAGTTAAGCTGAGAGTTTTATCAAGCTTTTCACCAAATAATGAAGGTACAGAAATTAATTTTGAGGAAAAAAAGAATATGGAAGATCCAATTATTTCAGGTATTGCTTTTAATAGAGATGAGGCTGAAGTAAATATTCTTGGCGTGCCAGATATGCCAGGTATCGCATATCAAATTTTGGGGCCTATTGCAGAAGCCAATATTGGTGTGGATGTAATCATTCAGAATCTAGGTCAGGATGGTCTTACAGACTTTACGTTTACTGTTCAGAAAAATGATTTAAATAGAACCTTAAAAATTTTAAATGAAAAAGTAAAAGATCATATCAAAGCACGAGAGATTAAGGGAGACGATAAAATTGCTAAACTCTCAATCATTGGAGTTGGGATGAAATCTCATGTGGGTGTAGCAAGTAAAATGTTTAGAACACTTGCTGAAGAAGGCGTAAATATTAGTACTATCTCGACAAGTGAAATTAAGATATCAGTTATCCTTGAAGAAAAATCATTGGATAAAGCTGTAAATGCACTTCATAAAGCTTTTGATTTAGATAAAATTTAAGAGTATCGTTACCAAAAAATAGGAGAGCTGGCTGAGTGGTCGAAAGCACTTCCCTGCTAAGGAAGCATACGGGGTAAACCTGTATCGAGGGTTCGAATCCCTCGCTCTCCGCCAATAAATACATTGCAAATAGAAGAAATAAATTATTACTCAGAAGAATACCTAAAACTTTTGAATTTTAGATTTCTTAATCTTAGAAAACCTCTTAATTTAGAATGGTCAAAAGAAGATTTATTGAATGAAAATCAACAAAACCATTTCGCCCTTAAAAACCAAAGTAATATAATTGGCTCGTTTTGTCTAAAAAAGATTGATTGCTCAACAATTAGGCTGCGACAAATGGCTATAGAAAAAAAATATCAAAAACAGGGATATGGCTCAAGTATTCTAAAATTTACAGAAAAATTTGCGATTAAGAATAATTACAAAAAAATTATCATTATTGCAAGGCTTAGTGCTATGGATTTTTATAAAAAAAATTTTTTTAAAACTTCGGGTAATATATTTACTGACGTTACAGTAAGCTCAATAAATATGTATAAAAAAATCTAATTTATATGGTAATTAAAAATGAGTAAGAAAACAGCTGAAGATTATTTTAATGATGGCATTAATTTTAAAAAAAATAGAAAGTTTACTGAAGCCATAAAAGCATTTAATAAAGTACTCATTACAAATCCAGATGTTTATCAGGTTTTTTTTAACTTAGGCAACATCTATTATGATCAGAGAAATTTTGACTTAGCCATCGAAAATTTTCAAAAAGCATCAGAGATTAATCCGAATGATTTTGAAATATTTAATAATATGGGAAATTCTTATTTAAAAAAAAGGGATTTTACAAAATCATTGGAAAATTTTAAGGTCGCCTTCTCTTTATCGCCAAAAAATACTATCATTTCTAATAGCGTTGGATTTCTTCATTATAAAATGGGAAACTTATCTGCTTCCAAAGAAGCATTTGAATACTCATTAAGTATTGACAATAATAACGGTATTGCTAAAGATAAAATCAGTGAAATCTTATGTCTTAACGGAGACTTTCATAAGGGATTGAAAATGTATTATGAGGTTAACGGAAAAATAACCTTCACAGACAAAGTTGAAATAAAATGACAATAAAAAAAATTAATTTAACTGGAGCAAAAGAGCCAAACTTTATAGGATCATGGGATATAGATCAGTCTATATGCAATAGTTTAATTGACTACTTTAATTCTAATCATCAAATTCATCATGATGGCCAAACTGCTGGAGGTGTTGATAAGAAAGAGAAAGACTCTATTGACTTAACTATTTTCCCGAAAGATCTCGCTAAAAATGATACGCCTTGTATCAATATATATCTTGAAAATCTCTTAGAATGTTACAAGTCCTATCAACAAAGTTGGCCTTTTTTAAGTGATCATTTTAAGACACTTGATGTAGGACCATTTAATATCCAAAAGTATAATGAGGGTGGGCATTTTGCAAAAATTCATTCAGAACGAACCTCACTACAACATCTTCACAGGCTTTTTGCATTTATGACTTATTTAAATGATGACTTTGAAGGGGGTAAGACAACTTTTAATCATTACGATTTAGACGTTAAACCGGTCACTGGAAGAACAATGATTTGGCCGTCAGAATGGACACATGCCCATCAAGGTCAAATTATTACTAAAGGCTCAAAATATATTATTACAGGTTGGCTTAATATCCCCTTATAAAATTTATGCGTATTATTTCTTTTATTTTTTTTATCATTTACTCAAACTTAATTATGGCAACTGACGAGCCCGAATTTAAAACAATCTTAAAAGATGATAAATTTGAAATTAGAGAATATGCCCCTAAAATTATTGCTCAAGTTGAAGTTTTCGGTGATTTTGATGATGCATCATCAAAAGGCTTTAAGATTCTAGCTGACTATATATTTGGAAATAATATCAGTAAAGATGGTAACTCAAGAATAGAAATGACCGCACCAGTTGAGATGGAACCATTATCTCAAAAAATGAATATGGCTAAGCCTGTATTAACTGAAGGTAACGACAATACCTGGATAGTATCTTTTATTATGCCGAATGAATTCACCTTGGAAACACTACCTGAACCAAACGATAAAAATATAAAAATTTCAAGCTTACCAAAAGAGAAATATGCAGTGATTGTCTTTTCGGGTCTTGTTAGAGAATCAAGTTACCAAGAGAAAGAAAATTTACTTAATCAGTTTATTAAAATAAAAAAACTTAAGACCTCAGGTGAAATAAAAATCGCTAGATATAACCCCCCATGGACATTACCTTTTTTTAGGCGTAATGAATTAATGATCAAAGTTAATTAGATATCTTGAAGAGAAATAATTGTGTTAGATTAGCTACTTTTGTTTAAACACATACGTAAATATTTTAAAGCACATCTCTATTCTTATGCAAAATTTTCCTGAAGTAAAAACAAACTTATTGAGTGGCCTTACTGTTGCTCTAGCAATGGTTCCAGAAGCAATTGCATTTGCACTGATTGCACAAGTTTCACCACTCACAGGATTATATGCAGCTATCTTAGTTTGTTTTATTACATCGGTTTTTGGTGGACGGCCTGGAATGGTTTCAGGTGCAACAGGCGCCTTAGCAGTTGTTATGGTTTCATTAGTAGTTCAGCATGGGCCAGAGTATCTTTTTCTTACAGTAATTTTAATGGGTTTATTACAGATTATATTTGCGTTATTTAAATTGGGTAAATTTATTCGTATGGTGCCCTACCCCGTTATGCTTGGTTTTGTAAACGGACTAGCGGTTGTAATTTTTCTTGCACAATTTAATCATTTTAAAATTCTTAATAGTGAAGGTTTTTCTGTATGGATGAGTGGAGCTCCCCTGTATGCCATGGCTGGCCTTATTTTTTTAACCGTTGCAATAATTTATCTTTTTCCAAAGCTCACTAAGACGATTCCATCAACTCTTGCTGCAATAATTTTTACTACAGGAATTGTTTATTTCTTTTCTATAGATACTAGAACAGTTGGTGACTTAGGTTCAATTGCAGGTGGAATTCCAGAATTTAATTTTCCGATGGTTCCTTTAACACTTGAAACTTTAATCATTACATTGCCATATGCCCTGCTTTTAGCAGCCATAGGTTTAATTGAAACTCTTCTGACGCTCAATTTAATTGATGATATGACAGATACGAGAGGAAGGCCGAATAAGGAATCTTTAGCACAAGGGTTTGCTAACATTGTGACTGGTTTTTTTGGTGGAATGGGTGGTTGTGCAATGATTGGTCAAAGTATGATTAATATTAATAACGGTGCAGTCAGGCGCTTATCTGGAATTGCCACTGCTATATTTTTAGCTTCCTTTGTTTTATTTCTTTCTCAGTGGATTGAGATGATTCCTCTTGCAGCGCTGATAGGGGTTATGTTCGTTGTCGCAGAAAAAACTTTTGAATGGGGAAGTTTAAGATTGTTTGGAAAAGTCCCCAAAAAAGACATTTTTGTTGGTCTTCTTGTTGGGGCTGTCACTATTATTGCAGATTTAGCTATTGCTGTAATTTTAGGTGTCATCGTCTCGGCTTTAGTTTTTGCTTGGGAGCATGCAAAAATTATTGAGGTGACTATACCTAAAAGTAAGAAGGGTTGGAAAACATACGAATTGAAAGGCACACTCTTTTTTGCATCAGTTAAAAATTTTAATGATCTGTTTAAAATAAAAGATGATCCAAAAGAAGTGATTATAGATTTTAAAGAGTCAAAAGTAGCAGACCACAGTGCAATCATGGCTATTGATGCCTTGGCAAACAAATATAAATCTATGGGGAAAAAACTACATCTTGTTCACCTAAGCCCAGACTGTTTGGAAGTTCTTGATAGTGCAAAAAGTATGGTAGAGCTTAACCTACTTGAGGACCCTAAATACCATATTGCTGATGACAAACTAAGTTAACTTATTAAATAGTTACTTAAATTGCATTTGCCTTTGCGTGGCGTCTCGAGTCTGCAACGAAAAGAGAGGTTTCAGATTTCTTAAAACCTTGCATACAACCTAATACCCATGAGTAAGCATCTAATATTTTTGGTTTATACCCCATTTTAACTAAAACCCTGATGACGCTATCTGAAGTTCTATCTTCAATAGATATATCTTCTCTATCATCAATAAAAAATCTTGGAGCATCTATTGCCTTATCTAGAGGCATTTTAAAAACCAAGATATTAAGCAATACTTGAAGCTCAGTTTGGATTATGGTGAAACCGCCAGGAGTTCCAAAGGCATACTCGAGTTTATTATTTTTAAATATTTGTACTAATGACATTGGGTTCGGTGCTCTCTTTGTTGATGTATCTTTTATTTTCTTTGACACTTTTGGGAGTTCGTCAAAACAGTAAGCACCTAGGCCATTCAAAGGTAAGCCGAAATCATCAACCCATATGCCAGAACCATAAAGGCCACCAAGAGTTTGTGTCATGATTGCAGTATTCTCAGATGAATCATGAGTTAATATGGTTGTTGTATGACCTGAATTAATCGATTGATTTATCTTAAAATTATTAGCATTTGAAAAAACTTTTTTCAGGGTCTTTACCAACAGATCAATGTACACCGCACTATTATGTGTCATATCACAGACTTTTGATTCTTCAATCAACTTTGCAGCTTGTAAAATCATAAAACCATTGCTATTCCGAGGGGGGGCATTCACTTGATGTGCGAAAACTTCAGTAGATAATGGTGTCTGCCATGAAATTTGATCTTTTTTTATATCTTCTAAACTTAAACTGCTACCAACATTTTTTAAAGTAAGGCTTATAGCTTTTGATAAAGGACTATTTAATAGCACCTCTTCTTGATACTGCGCTATTAAGCGTAAAGCGACAGCTGTTTTTTTTTGGGTAAATATATCTCCTGTTTTAAAACTTTTCTTGTAGTAGGTATCGAACAATTTCTTAGAATCACTATTTTTTGCAAAATTTATAAAAAAATTATTTGCTTCTGTTAACTCAAAACCATTTTCTGCATATTCAATGGCTGGCTCACATAATTGATCGAAGGGAATGACACCAAAACGTTTATTTATCTCTAACCAAGCATTCACATTTGAAGGACTTAGGATACTTAAAGCGTCAGATCGTGTGTCATCCCAATTGTCTTGATTAAAATTATTAGGAATAAGGCCCGAAAAGTTGCACACTATATTTCCATTTTCTGGTGAATTCAGCATTGCAACGCCACAACCAAGTGCTCCACTCATCATTGGTTCAACAACGGTAAGGGTAATTGCTGAAGCTACTAAAGCATCGTATGCGTTACCACCTTTTTTTAAGCAATCAATTCCAGCTTGTGTCGCAAGTGGATGTGCAGAAATTACACCCTGTTTACCCTTTGCCACTGATTGAATCTTATTTTCTAACTTTTGAAAATTATTAGACATGCCCTCCTCCTAATTGGAAGTTTAGCTTATATGCTTATATAGGCTAAAATAAAACTATGAAGTTTGCCAATCATTATCTTTTAGCATCAATTTTTTTAGTATTTTTTTTAGGACCCATTGGTTTCGATTATGGGTTGCTTTCAATAATGAATCTTGAAATACTTTTTCTAACTATACTCACATTCAGTATTTTCCTTCATGAACATAACTCAAAATTATTCAAGCTAACTGTAATTTCGTTACTAATTATTTTGATAAATATTTTATTTTTTGATTTTAACCAGAGCGTACTTCAATATTTTTTAAAACTCTTTATTATTAGCGTCACAATAATTGAATTATTTAAAGAGATAATTAGGACAAAAAAAATAGATTTCCACATAATTAGTTCGGCCATATCTATTTACATTTTGATTGGAATCTTTTGGTATTTACTCTTTATGTTTCTATTAACGATTGATCCTGACTCATTTTATTTTAGAAATTTAAAAGAAGAGCATTTGTCAATCGATATGATTTATTTTAGCTTTACGACATTAACTACATTAGGGTATGGAGATATTACTCCCGTTTCTTATACTGCAAAAATGTGGTCAATCACTGAGGCAATGATAGGCGTTATGTTTCTCGCAGTAATGATAAGTAGAGTAGTCTCCCTTTTTGGGTCAAAGAAAAAAAATTAATTATTACCTTTTATAAAAAAATACAGACCTATGATCATCAAAAATATTTGCTCACTCATAAATAGTTTCGGTGTAATAAACCAATCACTATGAGCTAATGTAAATGCAACCGTCATGACAATGATAATTACCCCAGCAGCAAAACGAGTCACTAAATTACCCACATGTCCTTTTAAAAAACCACCGAGAATTAACAAAAAACCTGCTCCTATTTCGGAAATAGCAACAAAAGAGGCAAGCTCAGCTGAAAAACCAAAAAAATCAATCAGCTTTTGTGGGGGTAGGGGAAATTTGCTAAGTCCATGAAATATAAAGGAGGCACCTAATCCTAGTCGAAGAAGCCATGGTGCAAGGTGATAAAAGTTACTCATAATTGCATTTAAAACATTATCGATTGATTTCATTTTTTTTATCCCTTACTAAAATTTTATATAATCTCTTTTTCCCAGATTAACGCCATTTGCCCTTAAGATATCATAGGCGGTCGTAACATGAAAAAAGAAGTGGGGAATCATCCACTTTGTTAGGTAATCTTTACCTGATTTAAATTTAAATTCATTACTTCTTATTGAAAATTGAATCTCCATATTTTCTGAGCCTTCCATTTTTTTAGGATTAATTTTTTTTAAGAAAGTAATGGTTTTGCTTATTCTTTTTTGAAGGTCACTGAACGTTTTTTCATTATCTTTGTAAGCTGGAGCCTTTACATCCGCTAACCTTCCAATACCCAGTCTGATCATGTCTGTTCCAATTTGAATTTGACTAGTTAAAGGTCTCATATCCGCAATCAGTCGGGCATTAATAAAAATATCTTTATCTATTTTTCTTTTTTCAGCAAACCGCTCACCTTTTTTTAATATTGATGATAAATTTTCAAGCATGCTAATAAACATTGGAACAGATATTTCATACATAGATACTGACATTTTTTTCTCCTAACTTAAAATTAATAAAAACTAATTTTTAAATAACTAACTATATACAATAAATTGTTTTAAGGGATAATTAACCTAATCACAAGTTAGCATTTAAATATGATCAAAAAAAACCTAAGTATAGAAGTAACTTATCTTGCCGGAGGTTGTTATTGGGGTTTAGAAAGTCTTATAGGTCAAATATCTGGAATAGAGGAAACACAGGTAGGATTTTCTGGAGGCTTTATAAATGATGTTACTTATAATAATGTTTCTGCAGGTAACACTGGTCATGCTGAAACCATCATGATTAAGTTTGATCCGAATCACCTTTCTTTTGAAAACCTCCTCATTGAATTTTTCAAGCTTCATGACCCAACAACACCTAACCAACAAGGTAATGATATTGGATCACAATATCGTTCTTCAATTTTTTATACCTCACCTAATCAAAAGGAAATTGCTGAGGATGTAATCCAAAGAGTTGAAATATCCAAACATTGGGAACAAAAAGTTATAACAGAAATAATAGCTTTTGATAAATTTTATCCTGCTGAGGAAGCTCATCAAAAGTATCTAATAAAAAATCCTAGTGGCTACTCATGTCACTTCAAAAGAAACTTCAATTTTTAAGGAAAATAATTTATTATTATGTTTTTCAAATCAAACACTTCAAGTGCATAAAAAACTAATTTTTCAAATACTGCCATTAATTTTAACTGTCCTTTTAGGGGGTTGTTCAATTTTTGATGAATTCATACAAATTGGCCCAGATAGTGTTCAAGATTCTCGTGGAGAATTTAACCAAGTTATTTCCGATACTAATGACGCACAATCATTACTCAACTTAGTTAAGAGAAGATATGGTGATTCAATATCCGTTTTAGAGGTAAGTAGCGTGTCAACATCAATTGAGTGGCAACGAGGTGGTAGCTTAGCTTTATCAATTTTCGATGGCGGGCCTGATGCAAACAACGCAGGTTTTGGAGGCTCAGCAAGATACACAGAAAGACCAACCATTACTTATCTACCCTTAAAAGGTGGGGATTTTATTAAAAAAGTGCTAAGCCCTGTAGATGTCGATATGTTAATGCTTTTATCTAGATCAGGTTGGAGAATGGATCGTATATTAAACTTAACTGTTAATAATATAAATGGTATTGATAATGCCCACACAGCTTCAGGTCCAACACCAGCTGTTGCCCCTGAATTTAAAAAGTTTGATCAATTTTTAGCGGATATGGTAGCCATAGAAAGGGCTAACTTGCAGTTTGGATATATTATGAACGAGAACAAAGATAAGCAACTAGCCCTATACTTTAAAAAAGATTCTTTGCAAAACCCTAATATTCAGAATTTGATTAAGCTAATGAATCTTGACGGTAAATCGAACATTTATCCTATCTATGCAGAATTAGAAACTGAAGAGGATCGCTCTGAAATCCAGATTGACTTTAGGTCTCTTGCCGGAATTCAATTTTTCCTAAGTCATGGCGTTATTGTTCCCGAAGAGCATTTAGAAGAAGGATTGGTTCAAATAACCAAAAATGCTGATGGCACTGAGTTTAATTGGTCTGAAATTACAGGTGAATTAATAACAATATATTCGTCAAAAGTTGAACCTGTGCAGGATTCGGCAAAGGTATTCTATCGAAGCTACTGGTTCTATATCAAAGATTCTGACATCACATCTAAATATACTTTTATGCTCTTAAATCAGATTGAATCACTGCAATCAGGTGAGATTAAAGAATCAGGTCCCACATTAACGCTTCCCGTTAATTAACTTCGTATTATTTTATTTGAGATATAATGTTACCGCGTGCGCCCGTAGCTCAGTTGGATAGAGTACTTGGCTACGAACCAAGGGGTCAGGAGTTCGAATCTTCTCGGGCGCGCCAATCATTAAATATTTGTATCGCTAAATGCGCCCGTAGCTCAGTTGGATAGAGTACTTGGCTTCGAACCAAGGGGTCAGGAGTTCGAATCTTCTCGGGCGCGCCAATTAATTAAGAGTTTTTTGAAATGTAATCGGCTCTTTCAGGATTTATTTCTTCAATTAAACCTAAAATTCTTTTTGATTCTTTTGGGTCTATTTGGATTACTGATATATCGTATAGCTCAACTAAGGATTCCAAATGACGGTTATTAAGTTTGTAAGCCTGATTTAAAAATAGCTTTGCAAAATCTAAATTACCTAACTTTTCTTGAGCATACCCAAGGTAATACCAAGCATCAGCGCTGTCTTCATCAGCTTGCGTCCATTTTTTTGCAATACTTAACATTTTTTGCCATTTCTTCTTTTCCATCGGCATTATAATTTGCATAAAGAATGGTTTTTCTTCATCAGGTAAACTCCAAAATGGCCTGCCTGAGCTAACTAAATCTATTTGCGGCTCTTCCAATAAAAGTTTTTCGATCCATTCGGCTGGAATACAATAAAAATTCCCAAACCTCCTCCCAGGACTTTTGAAGGTTGTAATCCCTATTAGATTGAAATCCAAATCAAATAAACCACCCCCACTTGACCCAAGTGTAAATGAAGCAGATGTTCGAATGATATTTCCACCTTTAAAAGGATAAAGTGCCTTTATATGACCATAGGATGGTAATGGAACCGGATTGTCATTAGGAAAGGTTAAAGCAAATACTTTGTCTTCATAATTGAGATTATCAGATTTTCCGAGTTTTACCGGAGGCAAAGGTAAGTCATCAAATTTTAAAATACATAAATCATTTTCCCAATCTGCGTAGATTGCAATGGGAACGTATGTTTTAAAATACTTTACTGCATTAACACCTCTCGAGTCTGCTAGGACGTGGCAATTAGTTGCTACATGGTTTTTTTTGACCACAATACCAGAGCCCGTTCCTGTAACACCATTTTTAAAAGTTACCCAAATGTGAGTCATTGACTCACTTAATCCGAACAATTCAGACTGGGGTGGGAAAGCAAATAAATGTGATGGGAATAAGAAAAGAAAGGTAAGAATTAATTTTTTAGCAATATACATTTGAATTTGATGTCATAAGGCTTACATAATTCAATATATATTTAAGTTATATTAAATGCATATTGAATAGTCAACCTGAAATTATTTTTTACCTGCAAATAAATTGGTAGGGAGTACGCGGATCGAACGCGTGACCATCGGATTAAAAGTCCGGTGCTCTACCAGCTGAGCTAACTCCCCAAAACGAAGACATGAATTATCCAACATTAACAATGTTGGGTCAATAAAATTAACTAGATAATTAATTAACTACTTTAGGGACAAAACCTTAAAAAAAAAATTCAGTATTGATAATAAAGGGGCTTATTAATTCATGCCTGGAATTTTACCTGCAAAGCCTCTCATCATTTTACCGATTCCACCTTTTGAAAACATTTTCATCATTTTTTGCATTTCTTCAAATTGCTTAAGAAGGCGATTAACATCTTGGACTTTAACGCCAGATCCATTTGCAATCCTTATCTTTCTTTTTGCTTTGATGATTTCAGGCTTTGTTTTCTCTAATTTCGTCATGGAATTAATAATTGCTTCAATTTGCATCATCGACTTATCGCCTTGTTCTGGATCTATTTTAGATGCATTGCCTACTAATTGAGATGGGAGCTTATCCATCATTGCCCCAACGCCTCCCATTTTTTTCATCTGTCCAATTTGATTTTTAAAATCATCTAAATCGAAATTTTTGCCAGACTTAAGTTTATCCGCTATTTTTTCAGTTTCTTTAATATCTACATTTTTTTGGGCCTCTTCAACAAGACCTACAATATCCCCCATCCCAAGAATTCGAGAAGATATGCGCTCTGGGTAAAAAACCTCCAGACCTGACACTTTTTCACTCACACCAATATATTTAATTGGCTTTCCAGTTACATGCCTAACCGATAAAGCTGCTCCACCTCTTGAATCTCCATCTAATTTTGTCAACACGATACCTGTTAGAGGTAATGTATCTCCAAAAGCTTTCGCTGTATTAACGGCATCTTGTCCCTGCATTGCATCGACAACAAAAAGTGTTTCAATTGGATTTAGTATTTTGTGAAGCCCTTTAATTTCCTTCATCATTAATTCATCAATACCTAGTCTTCCAGCAGTATCAAAAATAATGACGTCGAAATAATGCTTTTTTGCATAACTTAAAACAGAGGAAGCAATATTTTTTGGCTTATCCTTTACTGAAGAATCAAAACATTCTATTTCTAATGAATCTGCTAAAGTTTTAAGTTGCTCTATCGCAGCAGGCCTATAAACGTCTGCACTGACTAACAAGACTTTTTTCTTTTCCTCTTTTAGAATTTTGGCTAACTTAGCCGCTGTGGTTGTTTTACCTGATCCTTGGAGTCCTGCCATCAAAATAATTGCAGGTGGTTTTGTAGCAATATTTAACTCAGCATTATCACTCCCCATCAAACTTGTCAGTTCATCTTGCACTATCTTAATAATTGCTTGCCCAGGAGAAACACTTTTTAAAACTTCAGCCCCCAACGCCTTTTCTTTTACTTTATCTATAAAATATTTAACGACAGGTATTGCGACATCTGCTTCGATCAGAGCTATTCGAACTTCCCTCATTGCATCACTGATATTTTCTTCTGTAAAGCGTGCTTGTCCCCGTATTGTTTTTACTACCGATTGAAGTTTGTCTGTTAAATTTTCAAGCATAAAGTTTATTAATTTGTAAATTGATGAATAGTTGTTATTTCCATTATAATTGTCTTTATTGATTAATTAAAATATAAACATGAATGAAACCCTTTATTTAGTTACATTGATTTTATATTTGATTCCATGCCTTTCTTCACTTTCAAATATAAAAATCATAAAAAATTATAGCTTTCTGGTTGCTATCGGCTTAATCACGCATGCTTTGTTGATATACAATTACGTCTTTAATCAAGGAGTAGATTTAAGTTTTGCCAACTCAACATTACTACTAAGCTGGATAATTGTTTTAATATATCTTTTATTGAACAACAAATCTAAATACCAAGGATTAGAAATATTTACATTAATTCCTGCATTAATAATTGTTCTAGTATTTCCATTGATTCAGCCTGATCATCAGTCCATCCAGTATTATTCAATTTCTGCAAGTATTCATATTATTGTTGCTATGCTTGGTTATGGGTTGCTTGCTTTTGGCTCTATTTTTTCTTTATTTTTACTTTTATTTGAAAAGGGCTTACATGCCGAAACTAAAAATTCATCAATAATTTCAACCAGTGAGCCATTGCTTGATGTTGAGAGTAAATTGTTTCAAATTTATTGGGTAGGATTTACTTTCTTAACATTTACTTTATTTTCAAGCTTATTTTTTTCAAATTATCTATTTGGGCAATCACTTGATTGGAATCATAAAACAATTTTCACTATTCTTGCTTGGCTTTCCTATGCATTAGTTTTATTTGGGAGAGTTCAATTCGGATGGCGAGGGAAAAAATCAATAATCATCTCCTTACTTGCTTTTGC
Source organism: uncultured Nitrosomonadales bacterium (assembly GCA_913058475.1). GTDB lineage: Bacteria > Pseudomonadota > Gammaproteobacteria > Burkholderiales > Methylophilaceae > BACL14. The sequence continues at coordinate 29,025 of CAJXQA010000004.1, read as the reverse complement.
TTTTTTGATTCTTGCTTATCTTGGGACAAAGTTTGTCGTAGAAATAGTTTTAATTTAAAAATTATTTTAAGTTAAGTATAGGCCAGTTTTTTTCTTGTGCTTTTTCTAAGAGTATTTTATCCCCATTGACTACAACTGGGTTAGTTACAACTTCGAGAAGAGCTAAATCATTATGAGAATCACTATAAAAAAAAGTTTTTTCAAAATCTGTTAATTTAAAATCTCGTGCATCCAACCAATCAAATAATCGCGTCACCTTGCCTTCCTTAAAGGAAGGGATCCCTTTAACTTTGCCTGTAAATTCACCTAAATGCTCCTCAGGATCTGTACCGATAAGATTTTCAATCCCAAAAAGTTCTCCAATTGGCTTGGTAATGAAGCTATTAGTTGCTGTAATGATTAACAAGCTATCTCCAGCCTCTTTATGTTGGCTCACTAAATCTACTGCCTTTTTTAAGACCATAGGCTTAATGATTTCGTCAATATAGTCGGACCGGACATCATTTAAAAATTTTCTTGTGTTGTTTTTTAAAAATTGGAATTGGAATTCAGCGAAAGCAAAAATGTCTAACTTACCATGTTGATATTCTTCAAAGAACTTTTGATTCTTTACTTTATATTCTTCTTCATCAAGGTAACCTTTTTTTACAAGGTATATCCCCCAGTTATAATCAGAATCCCCATCTAGAAGGGTATTATCAAGATCGAATATTGCTAAATTCATAAAAGTTTTTTCGTCTTAGACTTGAGGGTGAGCTCGTTCTGCTTTGGAAGCAAGTTTGTTTAGTGCATTGAGATAGGCCATCGATGAGGCAATGACAATATCAGTATCCGAACCTAAACCATTCACCACCCTTCCTCCTTTAGCAAGTCTTACAGTAACTTGCCCTTTTGAGTCTGTGCCTGAAGTAATGTTATTTACCGAGTACAATAAGAGTTCTGTATTAGATTTTGCAATTAATTCAATAGCTTTGAAGGTTGCATCCACTGGACCACCACCTTCTGCCTTTGCATTTTTTAACTCTCCTTCTACCGTAATTTCAATTTCTGCGAAAGGTTTTTTTTGTGTGTCAGTAATAGATTTTAATGAAATAAGTTTAAATCGATCAACAGCACCAGATACAAACTCTTCAGTTACTAGTGAATGAATATCCTCATCATAAATTTCAGATTTTTTATCAGCGAGCGCCTTAAATCTGTCAAACGTAGAATTTAAAAGTTCATCAGAATCTAATTCAATACCTAGCTCTACCAATCTATTTTTAAATGCATTCCGCCCAGATAGCTTACCTAACGAAATCTTGTTAGCCCCCCAACCTACATCTTGTGCCCTCATAATTTCATAAGTTTCTCGATGTTTTAAAACACCATCTTGATGTATACCTGATTCATGGGCAAATGCATTCGCACCCACAATCGCCTTATTAGGTTGCACAGGATATCCTGTGATGCTTGAAACTAACTTAGAGGTTGTCACAATCTGTTCAGTATTAATTTTAGTTTCGAGATTAAAAATATCTTTTCTCGTTTTAACAGCCATTACAATTTCCTCAAGACTCGCATTTCCCGCTCTCTCTCCCAGTCCATTAATGGTACATTCCACTTGTCTTGCACCATTTTGTACGGCAGCTAATGAATTTGCGACCGCCATCCCTAAATCATTATGACAATGAGTCGACCATATGACACTGTGTGAATTTGGTACTTTTGAAATTAATTCATTCATAAGATTCCCCCAGCTCTTAGGTATTGAATACCCTACTGTGTCTGGCACATTGATTGTTTTAGCGCCTGCCTTAATAACAGCATCGAAAATTTCAATCAAAAAATTCACATCTGATCTCACCGCATCTTCAGCTGAAAATTCAACGTCATCTGTATATTCTAACGCCAATTTTACAGCTTCAACACCCCTCTTTAAAACTTGATCAGGGCTCATTCTTAATTTATTTTCCATATGAATCTTACTTGTTGCTATAAAAGTATGGATTCTTTTATGCTTAGCTGGCTGAATAGCTTGTCCTGCTTTTTTTATGTCACTTTCAAGCGCTCTTGCTAATGAACAAACAGTTGATTTATCAATAATTTTTGAGATAGCATTAATAGAACTGAAATCTCCAGGACTGGCTGCTGCAAATCCAGCTTCTATGACATTCACACCTAATTTTTCTAACTGCTTTGCAATCCTCAACTTTTCTTCCTGAGTCATCGAGGCTCCAGGGCTTTGTTCACCGTCACGAAGCGTTGTATCAAAAATGATTAATTCATTCATATTTTTATTTAAAAGTTAATATAATTTGAAAGTTTCTTAGACTGCAAATAGCTATAAGGTCCAGATAACGCATATAAAAGAGCAATTAAAAAAACTATTTCAGCTGGATTATGCGATATCACACCAAAAATGATCACAATAATCAAAATGGCAATAAATGGCTGACTTTTTCTAAAATTTAGATTTTTACCGCTGTAATATTTTAAATCAGACGCCATAGCTAATGCAGAAAAAAAAGTTAAAACGGCAGCAAACCATTGCATCTGGAAAAAACCTAAAAAGATATCATCCCCATTAATCCCATTATCAAAGGATAACCAAATGAAACTAGCAAGCAATGTCGCTGCTGCTGGAGATGGTAAGCCAGAAAAATATTTCTTATTTTCAATATCTAACTTTACATTAAAGCGAGCTAACCTGAATGCTGCACAGGCACAATATATAAAGGCGATAATCCAACCAAACTTTCCTAAAGGATTCAATGCCCATACATATATCACCAATGCTGGCGCAGCCCCAAAAGACACCATATCTGACAGACTATCGTATTCAGCACCAAAATCACTTTCAGTATTGGTCAACCTTGCAACTCTTCCATCAAGCCCGTCCAAAATAAGCGCAATAAAAATTGCAATGGCCGAATGATCAAATGCTCCATTCATTGCCTGCACTATGGCATAAAACCCTGCGAACAAAGATGCTGTGGTAAAAATATTTGGAAGGAGATAAAAGCCTTTTTTCCCCAAAATATCTTTTTTATTATTTTTTATTGTTATTTTCATTTATTTCTTGATTTTATCCTACAATCAAGGATTAATCATCGTTTAAGGCCTATTAATATTTTATAATATTAGATTCTATTTTTAGTTATCCAAATGGCTTATGAAATTTGAATTACAAAATCAAGATGGCCATGCTCGGGCAGGGCTTTTAAAAACTCGGCATGGTGAAATCTCCACCCCAGTTTTTATGCCCGTTGGGACTTATGGCGCTGTTAAGTCTATTGCCCCAAAAGAGTTGGAGGAAGCACATTTTGAAATTATTTTGGGAAATACCTTTCATCTTTGGTTGCGTCCAGGTCTTGATATAATAAAGAAGCATAAAGGGCTTCATGAATTTATCAATTGGAAGAGACCAATATTAACTGATTCCGGAGGGTTTCAGGTATGGAGTCTTGGGAAAATGAGAAAAATTACGGAGGCTGGAGTCACCTTTAGATCACCCATCAATGGGGATGAGAAATTTATGGGCCCAGAAGAGTCTATGAAAATCCAAAAGGTACTCAATTCAGATATTGCGATGATTTTTGATGAATGCACGCCTTACCCAGCTACTCATGAGGAAGCAAAAAAATCAATGCAACTTAGCAATAATTGGGCTTACAGAAGTAAAGATACGTTTGAGGGTAGTAAAAATGCATTATTTGGAATTATTCAAGGCGGTATGTTTGAAGATCTTAGAGGAGAGTCTTTAAAAGAGCTGACTTCAATTGGTTTTGATGGTTATGCTATCGGAGGGCTGTCGGTGGGGGAACCCAAAGACGAAATGGCCAAAATAACTAGCTTCATTGGGCCTAAAATGCCCCAAGAAAAGCCCCGTTATCTAATGGGGGTTGGAACACCTGAAGATATATTAAATGCTATAGAAAATGGTATAGACATGTTTGACTGTGTAATGCCTACTAGAAACGCGAGAAATGGCATGCTTTTTACGAGTCATGGCGATGTAAAACTAAAGAATTCCAAGTATAAAGATGACCTCAGCCCTATTGATTCTAATTGCAAATGTTATACCTGCCAAAATTTTACAAAATCCTATCTACATCATCTTTATAAAATAGGCGAAATGCTTGTGTCACGACTTAATACGATTCATAACTTACATTTTTATAAAAATATAATGAATGAAGCACGCCAAGCCATCGAAAATCAAAAATTTAATTCATTTAAAACCGCATTTATAAAAAAGAGGAAGGTTAGTGAATAGAGCCCTTTCTTATGATAAAATCATGTTTTTTTAAGGAAATTACAACGTGAACGAAGCACTGTCAGGATTTTTACCATTCATTATTATTTTTGTTTTGTTTTACTTTATGCTAATTAGACCTCAAATGGCTCAAGCAAAAAAAGTCAAAGCGATGTTGGCTGCATTAAAAGTTGGAGACGAAGTCTCAACAAGTGGTGGCATCTTAGGAAAAATAACTAAATTAAATGATCAATTTGCAATTTTAGAAGTGAATGCCAATTCACAAATTAAAATTCAAAAACAAACAGTTCAAGCCGTCCTCCCTAAGGGAACAATTAAATCAATATAAATTGTTTAAGTTTATTTAAATGAATCATTATTCTAGTTGGAAATATATATTAATCCTTTTAACTATAGGGTTAAGTTTGTTGTATGTCACACCAAATTTTTATGGAGAATCTTTTGCTGTCCAAGTTATGCCAGTGAAAGCAGGTGAGACAGTTGATCGATCTACACTTAAATTAGTTGAAGCATCTCTTGAAAAAGCAAATATCCAAAATACTGGAATTACTTTTGAAGATACTGATATAAAAATTAAGTTTAAAGAGGCAACTGATCAATTAAATGCAAAGCAAGTTATTGAAAAAAGTTTAGGTAGTAAGTTTGTTGTAGCGCTAAATCTTATATCAAACTCCCCTGATTGGTTATCCAATCTTGGTGCTTTACCAATGTATTTAGGCCTCGATCTCAGAGGCGGGGTTCATTTTCTAATGCAGCTTGATTTGTCAAAACTGTCAGAAAAAAAGAATGACGGTTTTTTAGCAAATGTTAGAAAAGAATTACAAAAAGAAAATATTAAATACTATGATTCAAAAGTCGTTAATAATTATGTCCAATTAAAGTTTAAATCTGAAGATGCGCTTAATGAAGCAAAAAATATTATAAGAGCTCAAGGTTCGGGTCGTTCAATTTTTGGAGGCAACGCTCCTGCGAAAGAGACAGAAGCATTTAATTTTTCAGAAATTAAAAATAATAATGAATTCATCTTAAAAATTAAAAATAATCAATATACCGATGAAGAGAATGTCAATTTTGCCCTTAAGCAAAACCTTGAAACCCTTCATAATAGAGTCAATGAGTTGGGTGTTGCTGAACCAATTATCCAACAACAAGGTAAAGATCGAATTGTTGTTCAACTTCCGGGTGTTCAAGATACCGCAAAAGCTAAGGAAATTATTGGTAGGACCGCAATTTTAGAGATGAGAATGGTCGATGAAGACAGATCAGATCCAGCCACCATAGAGAAGGCGGAGAATGGACAACTACCACCCGGCACTGAACTCTATTATGATCGTTCTGGGAATCCTCTCTTAGTAAAAAAAGAAGTAATTTTAACGGGGGAAAGGTTAGAGGATGCATCACCTGGAGTGGATCAAATGACAGGACAATCTGTTGTATACCTTGATTTAGATTCCATAGGTACTAATATTTTTAAAGAAGTTACCCGAAAAAATATAGGTAAAAGAATTGCTTTGTTACTTATTGAAAAAAATTATACTGAAGTAATTACAGCACCAAAAATTAAGAGTGAGATTGGTGGAGGTAATGTAATGATTACTGGTATGGAAAATGCTCAAGAATCTACTGATATTTCATTGCTTTTACGGGCAGGTTCACTTTCTGTCCCAATGGAGATAGTGGAAGAAAGAACGGTCGGACCAAGTATGGGAAAAGAAAATATTGCTCGCGGTGTTAACTCAACGATGTGGGGCTTTGCAGCTATCGTTGTTTTAATGGTTTCCTACTACATGTTTTTTGGGGTTGTTTCAGTCATTGGTTTATCTGTAAATTTATTGTTTTTAACAGCATTATTATCTGCACTACAAGCAACATTAACACTACCCGGGCTTGCTGCGATTGCTATCACAATTGGTATGGCCATTGATGCTAACGTACTAATTAACGAGCGTATTAGGGATGAAATTAGAAATGGTATGCCTCCTCAAAAAAGTATAAGTCAGGGCTACGAGAAAGCATGGGGGACAATACTTGATTCAAATATTACAACTATGATTGCGGGTCTTGCTTTATTTATGTTTGGTTCTGGGCCAATTAAAGGGTTTGCTGTAGTTCTTGTACTTGGTATTTTAACCTCTGTATTTAGTGCTATCTTTGTCTCCAGAGGAATCGTAAATTATATTTATGGCAACAAAAGAACAATTAAAAAAATCTCTATCGGAGAGATTTTTAAAGTCGAAAATAATTAAATTATGGAAATTTTTAGAGTAAAAACAGATATTCCTTTTATGAAGTTTAGAAAAATCTCCGCAATTATTTCTACCTCAATATTTATTGCTTCAATTTTATTTCTAGTATTTCGCGGATTAAATTTAGGTGTCGATTTTACTGGAGGTACTTTAATGGAGGTGAGCTATCCTCAAGCAGCAAACCTCGAAGAAATTCGCTCCACACTCAAGCAAATTGATTTACCAGAGGCACAAGTTCAAAACTTCGGAACAAATAGTGATGTTTTAATTAGACTTCCAGTGGTAGAAAATTTATCACTTGCAGACCTTTCAGAAAAAATTGCTTTAACATTGAAACAATCTGACCCAGCATTAAAAATTGAGAGGGTCGAGTCGGTCGGTTCTCAAGTAGGTGATGAACTCTATGAGGATGGTGCCTTGGCGATACTATTTGTTGCTATAGGAATTATGCTCTATCTGTGGCTTCGTTTTGAGTGGAGATTTGCTGTTGCTGCAATCGTCGCCAACATGCATGATGTTGTAATAATACTAGGTTTTTTTGCATTTTTTCAATGGGAATTCAACCTAACTGTTCTTGCAGCTGTACTGGCAGTTTTAGGGTACTCGGTGAATGAGTCTGTTGTTGTGTTTGATCGAGTCAGGGAGAATTTTCGCGTCATGCGCAAGTCTTCAGTTACTGAAGTTGTTAATAATGCAATTACACGCACAATGTCACGGACCATAATGACACATCTATCTACCCAAACTGTTGTTATATGTATGTTAATTTTTGGAGGAGAAATTTTACATAATTTTTCAATTGCTTTAACAATAGGAATTTTATTTGGTATCTATTCTTCAATTATGGTGGGATGCCCTCTGGCAATTTGGCTAGGAACAAATCAATCTAATCTTGCTGTTGTAGATGTCAAAGCAGAAAAATAAACATACTTTAGAATGGATTTTAATTTAAATTTTCAACTCGGTCTTTTGGCTATTCTTTTGGTGCTATCTGCATTCTTTGCTATTTCTGAAACTAGCTTAATGTCTGTAAATAGATATCGACTTAAACATCTCAGTAAACAAGGCAATGTTGGGGCAAAGCTTGCCGTAAAACTTCTTAACGAAACGGATAAATTACTTAGTGTAATTTTACTCTGTAATAACTTTGCAAATGCAGCGGCGGCAGCCCTTGTAACACTAATTGTTGTTGAGTTCTTTGGTACTCAAGAAAGCATAATCTTAATTGGAACAATCATTACTACATTTATGATTGTCATTTTTAGTGAAATTTCTCCAAAGGTAATTGGAGCAGCCCATCCCGAGAAGTTAGCGCCTTATTGTAGCTTTATACTCTACCCTCTATTAAAAATATTTTATCCTATTGTTTTATTTTTAAATTTTTTTGTTCTTGGATTTTTGAAGCTCGTAAACATCAAAACAAACTTTAATCAAAAAGACTTGATTAATATGGATGAGTTAAAAAGTATCATTAGTGAATCTGGTACATTTATTCCCCAAAAAAATAAATCTATCTTCCTAAACTTAATTGATTTAAATAAAGTGACCATAGATGAGGTGATGATGCCCCATACAAACGTAGAATCTGTTTGTCTGAAACAATCTATAGATGAAATTCTTGAAAAAGTTATTAATTCTAATTATCGTCAGATGGTGGTCAAAGATAATGATGAAATTATCGGAGTAATTGACTCAAAAAAATTATTAAAACTAGTAGTTAAAGAACAAAGGGGAGGAATAACGCATAAATCTTTAGGTGAGTTAATAGAGCCTCCTTATTATATTCCATCTGGGACTACCATCTATAAACAAATTCAATATTTTCAAGATAACCAAGAAAAAAAAGGGTTTATTGTGAATGAGCATGGAGACTTCTTAGGATTAGTCTCTTTAGAAGATTTGCTTGAGGAAATTATTGGAGAATTTAATACAGATATACCCTCCAAACTCTCAAAAATTATAACGGAAGGTGATGGTTGGATTGTTGATGGTGCAATCTCTATTAGAGATCTTAATAAAAAATTGAACCTTAAGCTACCCTCTAGTGGTCTTATTACAATAAGTGGCCTTATAATTGAATTTCTAGAAAACATCCCGGAAACCAACACAAGCTTTAAAATGCATGAAACAAAATTTGAAATTATTAATATGCATGAGCAAACTATTAAAAAAATCAAAATTTATAAGTAGCTATTAAAATAATTGTATGAATATTAAACCAGATCAGCTTGAAGATACAATAATAAGAGAATCTCAAGTTAAGCCGAAACTTCCTAAGACTTATAAAGTCATATTATTAAATGATGATTACACCCCAATGGAATTTGTGGTAGATGTTATTCAAAAAGTATTTAAAAAGTCTAGTGACGAAGCAACAAAAATAATGCTTCAAATACACACTGAGGGCATTGGTATTTGTGGTATGTTTCCATTAGAAATTGCAGAGACTAAAATGAATCAAGTATTAAATTTATCAAAAGAGTCTCAGCACCCCTTGCAATGTATTATAGAAGAGATATAGTTAAATTATGATTGCACAAGAATTAGAAGTAAGTTTACATATGGCATTTATGGACGCTCGACAAAAACGTCATGAGTTAATTACTGTCGAACATTTGTTACTCGCTATGCTAGATAATCCATCCGCCTCTGAGGTTCTTAACTCTTGTGGTGCCAATCTTGACAAGCTCAGAGAAGATATTGCAGGACATATTGAAGAACATACTCCAAAAGTTAGTGGTAAGGATGACGTAGATACCCAACCAACTTTAGGCTTCCAAAGAGTGATACAAAGAGCAATGTTGCATGTTCAATCATCAGGGAAAAAAGAGGTAACTGGTGCAAACGTATTAGTTGCTATTTTTGGTGAGAAGGACTCACATGCAGTTTACTTTTTGCATCAACAAGGGATTACCAGATTAGATGTCGTTAATTTTATTGCTCATGGTATAGCCAAGACTACAGAAAATAGTCAAAAAGAACAGACACAAGAAACAACTGGACCTGATACCAAAACGAATAAAGGTCTTGAAACTTATGCAGTGAATTTAAACAAACTTGTTAGTGAGGGTAAAATTGATCCGCTAATTGGAAGAGAACCGGAGGTCGAAAGAGTTGTTCAAATTCTTTGTAGACGAAGAAAAAATAATCCTCTTCTTGTTGGTGAAGCCGGTGTAGGAAAAACTGCAATTGCTGAAGGATTGGCCAAGAAAATTGTAGATAAGGATATTCCTTCAGTTTTAGAAAATATGACTATATATTCTCTTGATCTTGGTGCATTGATTGCTGGTACAAAATATCGAGGAGATTTTGAACAAAGACTTAAAACTGTTATTAAACAGCTTGGGGAACAAAAAGATTCTATTTTATTTATTGATGAAATTCACACTATTATTGGTGCAGGATCTGCAAGTGGAGGAACGCTTGATGCATCAAATATTTTAAAACCTGCTTTAGCAAGAGGCAATATTAAATGTATAGGGGCAACGACGTATCAAGAATTTAGATCCGTATTTGAAAAAGACCATGCCTTGACAAGGCGATTCCAAAAAATAGATGTTGAAGAGCCAACAGTAAAAAATACTATTGAAATTCTTAAGGGATTGAAAACTCATTTTGAGAGCCATCATAATGTTAAGTTTACTAATAATGCACTCATTAGTGCAGCTGAGTTATCTGCAAAATTCTTAAATGATAGGCGTTTGCCTGATAAAGCAATTGATATTATTGATGAAGCAGGTGCGGCGCAAAGAATTTTACCTAAATCAAAACAAAAGAAGAATATTGGCTCAAAAGAAATCGAAGATGTAATCGCCAAAATTGCACGAATACCAGCTAAAAATATAAATAAAGATGATCGAAGCTCACTCAAAAATCTTGAGAGAGATTTGAAAGCAGTGATATTTGGCCAAGATAAAGCTATTGAAACGCTATCGAATGCAATAAAAATGTCACGAAGTGGTATTGGTCCAATAGATAGACCGATTGGAAGCTTTCTATTTAGTGGCCCAACCGGAGTTGGTAAGACTGAGGTTGCAAGACAGCTTGCGTACACACTAGGTATAGAACTAATTCGGATTGATATGAGTGAATATATGGAGCGTCATTCTGTTTCTAAACTAATAGGAGCGCCTCCAGGATATGTTGGTTACGATCAAGGCGGCATCCTAACAGAACAAGTTAATAAAAACCCTTACTCTGTTTTATTGCTTGATGAAATTGAGAAAGCAAATCCTGATATTTTTAATATTCTTCTTCAGGTTATGGATAACGGTACATTAACTGATAGCAATGGTCGAAAAACTGACTTCCGAAATGTTACTATTATTATGACTACCAATGCTGGTGCAGAAGCTTTATCAAAATCAAATTTTGGCTTTACACAAACTAAAAAAAGTGGAGATGAAAATGGCGAAATTAAAAAAGTCTTTTCTCCAGAGTTTAGAAATAGACTAGATGCAACAGTCTCATTTACTTCACTAGACAATGAAATAATTTTGAAAGTTGTAGATAAGTTTTTAATCCAATTAGAGACTCAATTACATGATAAAAAAGTAGATGCCTCATTTACACAAGATTTAAAAGATTATCTTGCAAAATCAGGTTTCGATGAACAAATGGGTGCAAGACCTATGGCGAGGCTCATTCAAGATACCATTAGAAAGGCACTTGCTGATGAACTTCTATTTGGTAAATTAGTTAATGGTGGTGAAGTTGAAATTGATATCGATGATAAGCAAGAAATTGTTCTTAATATCAAAGAAGATGAAAAAACTTCCGTTTAGATTTCTGGTTTCTTCATTACCTGAATAAATAAATCAGAGATGCTTATTCTTTCTACCCAATTTTTTAGATTATTATAAGAAGCTTCCTCAAACCACTTCAGATCTACGTTAAAAAACTGTCTTATAAATGGAAAAATAGCCATATCTAAATAACCAAACTTATTAGATAACAAATATTTATGCGTCTCTAGTCTTTCATTAATATTTCTAATATAAACTTCACACTCTTTTCTGTATCTTTTTTTTAAAGATGCTTCCTTATTACTTGTGTATTTATATAGATCTAATTTATTTTTGAATTCCCCATCATTACTTTTTATCAGAGTTTTAATTATTGCTGAATCATTAGGATTTATTTTTATAGAGGTATTATTTTTTTGTTCTGTTGCCCAATTCATAATATCTATACTTTCATCTAGAACTAGATCCTTATATACAAAAACTGGTACCGTTCCCTTAGGGCTAATTTCAATCATTTGTTTTGGCTTATCTTTTAGGGAAATCTCAAATATATCAAAATCGATACCACATGATAATAATACCATCCGAGCTCTCATAGCATATGGACACCTTCGGTACGAAAACAACAAAGGTTTTTCTTGCCCTAGTTTATCTAGTTGCCTTACGTAATTCATTGACAAGTCCATGCCCCCTGAAAATCAGTCCTGTGTAAATTTGTATTAGTGATGCCCCATTATTTATTTTTTCAATACCATCATCTGCAGTAATTATTCCGCCTACTCCGATGATAGGTATTTTTCTATTCAGACATTTGTTGAGATGTTTAATAACATTTGTAGATTTTTTATTTAATGGAGCTCCTGATAAACCGCCTTCTTCCATTGCATACTTAGAGGACAAGATACCTTTTCTATCAATTGTTGTATTGGTTGCAATAACTCCATCTACTTTATATTTTAGAAGTAATTTTGCTATTGAATCTAACTGTTTACTTGAGTTATCTGGAGAAATCTTAACCACAAAAGGGACTAATTTTTTAAACTTTTTATGAAGGATTTTTTGCTCACTCTTTAAAGCTTTTAATAATATTTCAAGATATTTATCACTTTGCAAATTACGTAAATTTTTAGTATTAGGTGATGATACATTTATCGCAATATATCCTGCATAGCGATATGCCTTCCTGAAACAAGTTAAATAATCCTCAACTGCTTTGTCAATAGGTGTATCGAAATTTTTCCCAATGTTTATTCCCAAGACGCCATTAAACTTCGCTTTTTTTATATTATTAATAAATTGATCAATGCCAACATTATTAAAACCAAATCTATTAATAATGCCTTCATCTTTAATTAATCTAAAAGATCGTGGTTTACTATTTCCTGGCTGACTTCTTGGTGTGACAGTCCCAACTTCAATAAAACCAAATCCTAGTTTTGCGAGAGGAGTTATATACTCTGCATTTTTATCTAACCCCGCTGCAAGCCCCACTCTATTTGGAAAATTTAGTCCCATTATCGTGATTGGTTCGGAAGGTATATTTTTCTCTCTTATTAATCCAAAAAAACACGCAAGCGTCAAACCTTTCATTGATAAATGATGAGCTAATTCTGGATTTAATAAAAATAAAAAGGATCTAATGTATCTATACATATTTTTTTAAATATTTTATGTTGAAATCCATTCTAATCCTAAATCTTGGTCAATTACACCAACATTTGACTTATGTTTTTCAACTATTTCAAATATCATTTTCTTCACAAGTTCTATTTTATTATTTTTCTCACTTAAATGAGCCGCTACAACCCACTTTAATTCTGAATGGCTTATAGATGACAAAAGTTTTAATGATTCTTTATTTTCAAGATGTCCATATTGTCCATTAATTCTTTTTTTTAATGAGGCAGGATAATCTGAATCACTAAGCATTTCTTCGTCATGATTAAATTCAAGCACGAGAAGGTTTACTCTCGATAATTTTTGTACAACATGTTTAGTAATCTTTCCCAAGTCTGTCAATATTGCTATGCTTTTGTCCTTACAATCAAATCGATATTGAAGTGGTTCTCTAGCATCATGAGGGACAGGCATAGGTGAAACTAAAATATTATCAATCATGAACGAATCAAAATTATTTATTAATTCAAATTTTATTTTGTATCCATCATTAATTTTTTTATGGCTCATTAGATAAGTACCGTGACTTAGATAAATTGGGATTTGAAATTTATTGGCAAGACTAAATGCACCCTTAATATGGTCTTCATGCTCATGAGTCAGCAGTATCGCGTTAATTTCACTTGGGTTTATTTGATATTTTTCTAGTCTATCAATTGTTTCTTTCAAACCGAAGCCACAGTCAACCATCAAGACTGTTTTATTTTTTTTTACAATAAAAGAATTTCCCGAACTACCGCTTCCTAATGAACAAAACTCCATTTATTTTAAATAATCATAAAGAATTTTTAGGATTGAATCTGCCGTTGGTGAATTGTTTTTTGTACCATCTGAGTTCTCAATCGAGACGTATGTCCCACCATCTGCTTCATTTAATTTAATTAGATAACTTTTAGCCTCTGGTTCTTTGTCACACTCATCACTAAACATGCAATCCAAATCAAATTTATATCCAGGACCTTCATTTTTATTACCACCTTTGTTAAGAGTTCTTGCGGCATCGACATCCAACGGCCCTTCATCTTCTTTCTTCTTACCTCTTCGCCCCTTTTTCCTTATATCTCCATCTTCAGCGCCTGTTTCTTCCTCAGCCATTTCTTCAGCTTCAGCTTCATCATCACTCCAAAAATCAATTGAATCTAACCAACCTTCTTCTTCTTTCGCTTTTTTATCTGCTTCGCCAATATCTATATCCGTATAAGTTACGTAGTAAAGCCCCTTACTACGATCTCTATCCTCTGTTAAAAATCCTATCATATCTAACGCAATAGAGACTCTCCTCCAAGAACGATCAAAAGGTTCATAAAGCTCAATGGAGGGGCCATTTTTATTTATCAACCTAGCTTTAACAATAACTTCAGGTTTTTCAATTATTTTCGTAGCATCTAAATCTTGCATTCCCAAGAAGACTAATAATCTTCGCATGATCTCTGCATTAACCTCAAGATCAACTTCGGTTAACTCTGAATCTCCAGGTAAGGTAGGCTCTTTTTTTTCATCATCTGATTTATATTCGGGAATACTATAAGCTGTACTAGGATCATATGTACCTGCTCTTGCACGAGCAATTGCTTGTACGGCTTCTGAATCAATTCCCTCTCTGTTACGGTGTGATATGAATATTTCAGTCGAGTTTACCTGAGGACCTTTTTCAAGCCTCGTCCTAAACTTCGTTTTATCATCTGAACCAGTGAGCGATGCAAGCCATACATCCATTGTTTCACCGATACTTAATTCTTCTTCAATATTTTCAGCTGCTGTCCACTCTGTCTCCATCACCCCTAATCTGCGATTAGTCTTTTTCATATTAAAACCTTGATCGTACCAAAAATCTTCTAAATGAGGCCAAATTTTGTCAGGACTTTTATTCACAATGAGCCATCTAAAGTTTCCAGACTTGACTAATTTAATACCATCTGGATCTTTTAAAAGCTCAACTTTTTCTATTTTTCTATTTTTTTGATTTTCAAAATCTGTGTATGAGGTAGCAGCCCCTGGAACATTATATGTATCTGAAGTTTCATATTCTGATAAATCGGGTGGTAATTGAAGTTTTTTTGCTTTTGATGAATTTACATAATCTGGAGCTGTTACCTCATTAAACTTATCTGTGAGGGGCTTAAAAGAGCATGAGCATAAAATTAAAGCTAAAATTGGCAAGCCAATAAGCTTCCTCATAAAGTTGCCTCGTAAGCTGTGACTAGTGTTTGATGATATTTTTCATCAAGTGAAACTAATGGAAGTCTTATTTTTGAATTTATTTTTCCTAAATGATTTAGTAACCACTTAACTGGGATAGGGTTCGATTCAACAAACATAGCATCATGTAAAAGCTCTAATTTTTTATTGATTTTTTTTGCATCTTCATACCTTTGGTCAAGCATTTTTTGACATACAGCATGCATTAAATCAGGTCTGATATTTGCTGTGACGGAAATTGTTCCTTTACCTCCATGCCTCATGTATTCTAAAAAAGTTGTGTCATCACCACTAAGAAATAAAAACTCTTTACCTACTCTTTTTTTCAGATCATCTAATCTATCAATTTCTCCAGTTGCATCTTTTATTCCAATAATATTTTTAAGGACACTCAATTCTGTGACAGTTTTATTATCAATATCTACACCCGTGCGACATGGCACATTATATAAAATTTGTGGGATATCGACATTATCATTAATGGCCTTAAAATGCTCATACATCCCTCTTTGATTAGGTTTGTTGTAATATGGCGTAATAAGCAAGCATGCATCGGCCCCTAATTCTTTAGATTTTTTTGTTAAAAATATTGCCTCTTTAGTGGAGTTTGCACCTGAGCCCGCTATGACAGGAATTCTGCCATCGATATGTTTGACAGCTTCTTTGATAAGATATGTATGTTCATCAACATCAATGGTAGGGGCTTCGCCACTTGTACCAACAACAACAACACCATCACTTTTACATTCTATATGATAGTCTAAAAGCCCTTTAAAGCTTCTAATATCCAACGAACCATCTGATTTCATCGGTGTAACAATCGCTACCATACTTCCTTGAAACATAATTTTCCTAAATCAATTTTATAAAGCTTTGTAATAAAACTAAAATAAACGTTCCCAATGTATCCAAAAATCTGTCTTTGATGCAATTATAATCACTTTGGCTCTTAAATTACAGTTGAAAATTATTTTTCAACGAATGCGTGTTCAATAACGTAATCACCGGGTTCTCCAATGCGAGGAGATACTTTAAAATTCATTGAATCTAAGATATCTTGCGTGTCTTTTAACATTTCTGAACTACCACATATCATAGCCCTATCATCCTCTGGATTCATTTTTTCTAATCCAATATCTTTGAATAATTTCCCTGATTTCATTAGATCAGTTAATCTGCCCTCATTTTTAAATGCTTCCCGAGTAACCGTTGGATAATAAATTAATTTATTTTTAACCTCATCTCCAAAGAATTCATTTTTTGGTAATTCATTTTCTATAAAATCTTTATAGGCTAAATCATCTACTTTTCTTACACCATGAACCAAGATAACCTTTTCAAATCTATCGTAAACCTCAATATCCTGAATCAAACTCATATAAGGCGCAAGGCCTGTGCCTGTTGAAAATAAGTAAAGATTTTTTGCGGGTTTAAGGTCATGAATGACAAGTGTTCCGGTT
Organism: uncultured Nitrosomonadales bacterium; assembly: GCA_913058475.1. Classification (GTDB taxonomy): domain Bacteria; phylum Pseudomonadota; class Gammaproteobacteria; order Burkholderiales; family Methylophilaceae; genus BACL14. Next base: position 12,440 of record CAJXQA010000004.1, on the reverse strand, counting down.
GGTTTTCTGCTAACAAGAAGCTCATCTCCTACTTTGATATGTTGTAGCCTGGAGGTTAATGGGCCATCTTGAACCTTTATACTTAAAAACTCGAGGTGTTCATCGTAATTTGGACTAGCAACACTATAAGCTCGCGCTAAAGGCCTTCCGTCTACCTCTAGACCAATCATTACAAATTGTCCATTTTCGAATCTTAATCCATCCTGACGGGTTGTTTTAAAACTAAATAAAGTATCATTCCAGTGATTAACACTTAATACTTTTTCTGTTGAATATTTACTGTTATTAGTCATTTATTAATTACTTTCATTAAATTTATTCTTTAATTAATTTATTAATTTCTGGAATTGCATCAAATAAATCAGCAACCAAGCCATAATCTGCAAATTGAAAAATAGTTGCATCAGGATCGTTGTTTATTGCGACAACAACTCTACTGTCTTTCATTCCATAAACATGTTGATTGGCACCAGAAACACCTACAGCCATATATAATTCAGGCGCTACCACAACTCCAGTTTGACCAACTTGAATCTCATTAGGAGCGTATCCGGCATCAACCGCAGATCTCGTCGCACCAAGTGCGGCTCCTACCTTATCCACCAAAGGTGATAAAACTTTATCGAAATTTTCTTCGCTTCCGAGAGACCTACCCCCTGATATTACAATTTTAGCATCGATCAATGCAGGCCTATCTGATTTATTTATTTTCTCTGACTTCCAGCTTGTTAAATTCGTTGCTGGTGGTGTATCTTTTTTTATTATCTTAGCATCCCCACCATCTTTAGTGCATACTTCAAAAAGGCTTGTGTGAATAGTGAGTAATTGAATAGGATCTTTACTTTGTATTTTTGCATGAACATTGCCTGCATATATTGCCCTAGTATAAACGTTATTATTTTCTATTTTTAGAACATCTGTTATCAATGATACATTTAAAATTGCAGCTACCCTCGGCAAGAAATTTCTACTAAACCATGAATGAGCAGCAAGTATCACCTGATAATTGTTACTAAGCATTTCTACAATTTTTGCAGCATCTTCTGCAAGAAGATGCTCTAAGTGATCTCCATCAAATCTTATAACACTGCTTACATCTTTAATTTTTGCTGCATTTTGTGCAACATTTTCAGTATTTTTGCCCATAACTAACAAATCAACTTCACCATCCCAGTATTTTGCTGCCGAAATTACCTTAAACACTGAATCGTTAAGTTCAGACCCACTGTACTCTGCTATTACTAAAATTTTTAGTTGAGTATCTATAGTCTTATTCCTTCATTATCTTTTAATTTTTCTAGTAACTCTTTCACACTATTTACCTTGATACCCGCCTTACGGGATGGCGGCACTGAAACCTCAAGTAATTCAAGTTGTGTTGATGTATCACTAGCTAATTCGCTCACCTTAAATTTCTCAATTATTTTTTTTCTAGCCATCATAAGATTTGGTAACTTCACAAAACGTGGTTCGTTTAATCTTAAATCTGCAGTTAATACTGCTGGCATATTCATTTCTAAAATATTCGTGCCTCCATCAATTTCCCGAGTCACTATTAGCTTATTATTATCAATTTCAATTTTTGAAACAAAGGTACCTTGAGGGTAATTAAGTAACCCAGCAAGCATTTGACCAGTTTGTCCTGCATCACTATCAAGGGCTAGCTTTCCTAATAGGATTAGATCGGGCTTTTCTTTTTCTACCAACCCCTTTAAAACCTTAGCTACGCCAAGTGGCTGAAGATATTCTTCACTTTCAATTAATATAGCTCGATTTGCGCCCATTGCGAGGCCATGCCTTAAAACATCCTCGTTTTTTGAATCTCCAATTGAAACGACTGTGATTTCAGTTGCCAAGTCTTTTTCTCTTAAACGAAGGGCTTCCTCTAAAGCATTTTCGTCAAAGGGATTAATACCCATCTTTATGCCATCTATGTCAACATCGGAGCCGTCACTTTTTGGTCTAACTTTTACGTTGTAATCTTGGACTCTTTTGATTGCAACTAATATTTTCATTTATTTTGGCTTTTTAAATTTTTGCAAGACCAAATTATACATCTTGAAATAGTTTTATCCTATTGATTGTATGTATAATATTCCTATTTTCTTATGCTCAAAATATCAAAATATAATCAACTGGATAAGGTGTATCTTAAATAAATTGAACTGCAATGAGAAATAGGATACAAAAGAAGTAATCAATACTAAATATATCAACGCTTATGAATGAAAGAGATGTAATGGAATATGATGTTTTAATTGTTGGCGGAGGTCCCTCCGGCCTATCTGCTGCAATAAAAATTAAACAACTTGCCAAAATTGAAAAAAAAGATATTTCGGTTTGCCTTGTTGAAAAAGGCGTTGAAGTTGGATCTCATATTTTATCGGGAGCTGTTATTGATCCTGTTGCATTAAATGAGCTCATTCCTGACTGGAAGAAAAAAGAGGCTCCTTTAAATACAAAGGTAAGCGAGGACAACTTTAGCTTATTTAGCGAAAAAAATAATCTTACAATTCCTCAAATCCTTATGCCACCTTTAATGAGTAATAAAAATAATTATATTATTAGCTTAGGAGATTTAAGTAATTGGCTCTCAAAAGAGGCAGAAAGCCTAGGTGTTGAGATTTATCCAGGTTTTACAGCACAAGAACCATTATTTAATAAGCAAGATGAACTGATTGGCATCTTAACTGGAGATATGGGACGAGATGCCAGTGAAAATGAAACAAATAATTTTGTTCCCGGTATAGAAATTCATGCTAAATATTCTTTAATAGCTGAGGGAGCCAGAGGCTCTATTACAAAATTAATTGAACAAAAATTATCTTTAAGAAAAAACAGTGACCCACAAAAATATGGATTAGGCTTTAAAGAAATATGGCGTTTAAAAAAAGATATGCACAAACCTGGATTAGTAGAGCATAGCTTAGGATGGCCATTAGAAGATGATACAGGGGGCGGCTCTTTTACATATCACTATGGTGAAGATTTAGTTTCTTTAGGATTTGTTGTTCATCTTGATTATTCAAACCCTTATCTATCTCCATTTGATGAGTTTCAAAAGTTTAAAACACACCCTAAAATTAAAAAATTATTAACTGGTGCAGAAAGAATAAGCTATGGAGCCAGAGCACTTAATGAGGGTGGCATTCAGTCTTGGGCAAGTCTAGATTTCCCAGGGGGAATATTTTTGGGGTGTAGTGCTGGCATGGTCAATGTTCCAAGAATCAAAGGAACCCATAATGCGATGAAATCAGGGATATTAGCAGCGGAGGCAACTGTTGATGCGATAATCAATCCCACTAAAATACAAAATAGAAGGTTGACAGCGTACAATGAAAAAATAAAAGGCTCTTGGATTTGGACTGATTTATATGCAGTAAGAAATATTAAACCACTGATAACAAAGTTTGGAACTCGATTGGGTATGCTTTTTGGAGGTATTGAGATGTGGCTAGCCTCTTTTAAATTGAATCTTCCATGGACACTTCACCATAACAAGGGTGATCACGAAACACTAATAGATATAAATAAAGCAAAACCCATACATTACCCAAAACCAGATGGTATATATACTTTTGATAAGTTAAATTCGATCAGTTTAAGCAATATTGGTCATGATGCTAATCAGCCATGTCATCTCAAACTTGTTAATCAAGAAATACCTATTAGTTACAACTATCCAAAATATAACTCTCCAGAACAAAGATATTGCCCAGCTGGAGTCTATGAGATTATCAAGGAGGGTGACTTGATAAAGCTACAAATTAATAGCCAAAACTGTATTCACTGCAAAACTTGTGATATCAAAGATCCAAAACAAAATATAAACTGGGTTCCACCAGAGGGTGGAAGTGGGCCTATTTATTCAAAAATGTAACTTGTAGTTTATACCCAGTATCTTTCTACAGTAATATTTCCTGGCTTTGATCTTCTATTTTTATTAAGCCCAAAACTTTTTAATACCTCGGTTGTTTCTTTAATCATTTCGGGGTTACCGCAAATCATGAATTGTGAATCTTCATTAATTTCTATTTGAGTAGACTTTTGAAATTTTTTAGATAAAAGTCCCTCGGGTATTCGAAAATTAAAGGAGCCCTTAACCTTGGTTCTTGTTACAGAATTTAGATATATGAATTGATCTGGATAGAGTTTTTTGATCTCTGCTATTAAATCTTGATAGATTAATTCTTCTGAATATCTCACGCTATGAATTAGGATAATTTTTTTAAACCTTTTCCATGGGTGCGGTGTTTTTAATATTGCTAAAAATACGCCTAGAGCAGTCCCAGTGGCCAACATCCATAAATTTTTTCCATCGGGTATCTCATCTAGTGTGAAATAACCGATTGCCTGTTGCATGACAGATACCTTATCACCTATTTTGAGATTATGAAGAATAGGAGATAGTTTGCCATTAGGAATATTTACATAAATAATCTCGAGTAATTCATCTTTCGGGGCACTTGCATATGAATAGGATCGGGTTATGAAATCATCATTTAACTTTAAGCCAATCCTCGTGAACTGCCCTGCTTGGTGATTATTTATTTTTGCCTTTATTTTTAGTGAAGCTAGATTTTTTGTCCACTTTATATTCTTAACAACTTCACCTTCTAACCACTCTTCCATATATGTCTAACCAATAACAAATTAAAAAAATTTCGAAATTTGTCCTCATTATACTTTAAATATAAATCACCTTCTTCAATGCATTTATCCTTGAAAACTATTATTATTAATGCATGCTTGATGATATTACCGAAAAAATAAATTCTATACTTCCACAAACTCAATGTGGTAAGTGTGATTTTTCTGGATGTAAGCCTTATGCCAAAGCCATTGCAGAGGGTAAGGCAGATATCAATCAATGTCCTCCAGGTGGTAAAACAGGCATATTAAAGATTGCGCAACTATTAAAAGTTGAGTACAAACCATTAAATGAGAAGTATGGTGTAAGTAAACCAAGAGAAATAGCAATTATTGAAGAGGATAAGTGTATTGGTTGCACACTCTGCATTTTAGCTTGTCCAGTCGATGCGATATTAGGTGCAAGTAAAAGTATGCACACAGTAATTTTAGAAGAATGTACTGGGTGTGAATTATGTATTGAGCCTTGTCCCGTTGATTGTATAAAAATGGAACCTTCATATGTTGAAGATAACGAATCTATTAAAAATAAAAGGTCTTCCTTGGCAAGATCTCGGTATGAATTTAAACAACAACGAATTTTGAGAGAAAAAAATGATACAAAAGCTAATCGCGTCACCAATGCTGAAAAAAAACAAATGATTGCAGATGCTATGGCTAGATTAAAAAAAATGCGTAATTAACCGTAACTTATATACAAAACTATGAATACAGAAAAAAGGAGAGCTATATTTACTCTCCTAAAAGAAAATACACCTAATCCTACTACTGAGTTAGTTTATCACTCTCCATTTGAGCTATTGATTTCGGTCATTCTTTCTGCGCAGACAACAGATATAGCGGTCAATAAAGTTACAAAAAAATTGTTCAATATTGCAAATACACCTTTATCTTTGAGCAACTTAACGGTTAACAAAATTGAACAGTTAATAAACTCAATTGGTCTTTACAGAAATAAGGCAAAAAACATTCAGGCAACAAGCCTAAAATTACTAAAGGAATTTAACAGCACAGTGCCTGCTAATCGAACAGATCTGGAAAGCCTTCCTGGGGTAGGCCGCAAAACAGCAAATGTAATATTAAATACCTTATTTAATGAGCCAGTAATTGCTGTTGATACTCACCTTTTTAGACTTGCTAACAGAATTAATATCGCTCCAGCCAAAACACCTTTAACTGTTGAAAGAAGATTAACAAAATTAATACCTAGTGAATTTTTAAACGATGCTCATCACCTCTTAATTCTCCATGGAAGATATGTCTGCAAATCCATTACTCCGCTGTGTGGACGATGCGTGATTAAAACTTTATGTGAATATAAAAAGAAAATTTTTTAAAACAAAGATTCAGCCCTTTGGTTCAATTTCTTCATAATTTCTTTTCTTTCCTCTTCGGTCATTAAAGCCCAATTTGAAATTTCATCAAGTGTCCGAAAACAACCTCTACAAATATCTTCATTATCATACTGACACACACCTATACAGGGTGTGGAAAATTCATTATCTTCACTCATTACTTCAATGCTCCACAACAATGTTTATATTTTTTCCCACTGCCGCATGGACATGGTTCATTTCTTCCAACTTTTTTTAATTGTTGGTCATTTTTTTTCTCATTTTCTTGGGCATTTTTAACTTGCTCAGAATTTTTTTTATCGATTGCAGATGCATCTTTTTCATTTTTAACCTGAACGAGCATTAAAACACGCGTACTTTCATATTTTATTGATTCAAGCAATGCTTCAAATAAAGCAAAAGCTTCTTTTTTAAATTCTTGCTTTGGATCCTTTTGTCCATAGGCTCTCAAACCAATACCCTGCCTGAGTTGATCTAAGCTAGATAGGTGTGATCTCCATTGATGATCAATAATTTGAAGCATTGCTGATCTTTCAAAGTGATGAAGCGCCTCAACACCTGCTAACTTTTCTTTTTCCGCATAAATTTTATTGGCTGCTTCATTAGTTCTCTTTACAACTTCTTCTATCGCAAGATTAGGTTCCTTTTTAAACCAACCCTTTATATCAACTTTTAAGTTATATTCACCTTGTAATTTACTTTCTAAAGTAGGAAGGTCCCACTGCTCTTCAATACTTTCTGGTGGCATATAGTCATATATTGTTTGAGTTATCACATCTTCCCTAATACGTGTAACTGTGTCTTTCATACTATTGCTATCTAGAATGTCATTTCTTTGCTCATAGATTACTTTTCTTTGGTTGCTTGGGACATCATCAAACTCTAATAGCTGTTTACGAATATCGAAGTTTCTTGCTTCAACTTTTCTTTGTGCACCTTCGATTGATTTATTTACCCATGGATGCTCAATTGCCTCACCTTTAGGCATTTTTAATTTTTCCATGATTGATGAAACTCGATCTGATGCAAATATTCTAAGGAGTGAGTCTTCAAGGGATAAATAAAAAGAACTAGAACCTGGATCGCCCTGCCTACCTGATCTTCCTCTTAATTGATTATCTACTCTTCTTGATTCATGACGCTCTGTGCCAATAATATGTAAGCCACCCGCATCTAAAACTCGCTGGTGAAGGCCATCCCATTTTGCCTTAATTTCTTTTATTTTTTTATCTTGCTGTGACTGATTTAGCTTACCGTTATTTCTTACTTGTTCAATTTCTGGCTCAATATTGCCACCTAAAACAATATCCGTTCCTCGTCCCGCCATATTTGTTGCAATGGTAATCATGCTTGGCTGGCCTGCTTGAACAATAATATTTGCCTCTTTTTCATGTTGCTTAGCATTCAGTACTTGATGATTTAACTTTGACTTATTCAAAAGCCTTGAAATCAACTCTGAATTTTCAATTGATGTTGTTCCTACCAAAACAGGTTGAGATTTTTTTGCGCATTCCTTGATATCTTCCAATACGGCAATATATCTCTCTTCAGAGGTACGATAAATTTTATCAATTTTATCTTTTCTAACGGTTGGTAGGTGAGGAGGAATCACGACAGTCTCAAGCCCATAAATAGAATTAAACTCCTCTGCTTCGGTATCGGCAGTTCCTGTCATACCACAAAGCTTGCCATACATTCTAAAATAATTTTGAAAAGTAATACCTGCTAAAGTTTGATTCTCTTTTTGAATGGAAACATTTTCTTTCGCTTCTATAGCTTGGTGAAGACCATCTCCCCAGCGCCTTCCTGGCATCATCCTGCCTGTAAATTCATCAACAATGGTTACTGCGCCATCTGCAACAACATAATCCTTATCTTTAATAAACAGATAATGCGCTCTTAAGGAGGAATTTATATGATGCAGTAAATTTATATTTGCGGCATCATATAAATTAGAGTCTTTTTCGAGTATTCCAGCCTTAACAAGTATTTTTTCAATATTAATGTGGCCATCATCTGATAGTACTGCTTGATTTGATTTTTCATCAAGCCAAAAGTCACCTTTGCTATCAGGTTTGTCTTGTTTTTTTAATTGAGGGATAATCGCATCGATTTTTTTGTATAAATCAATATTGTCTTCTGCTTGCCCTGAAATAATTAAAGGCGTTCTTGCCTCATCAATTAATATTGAATCAACTTCGTCAACGACAGCGAAATTTAATGGTTTTTGAACTCTTTCTGATGCCGCGTAGACCATATTGTCTCGCAAATAATCAAATCCAAATTCATTATTTGTGCCGTAGGTGATATCAGATTCATAAGCTTTTTTCTTTTCTTCAGGCGCAATTCTTGAAAGGTTAATGCCCACGGTTAAGCCAAGAAAGTTATAAAGCTTACCCATCCATTCCGCATCACGCTTAGCTAAATAATCGTTAACTGTAACGACATGCACTCCCTTCCCTGATAGTGCATTTAGGTAAACAGGAAGCGTGGCAACCAACGTCTTTCCCTCTCCTGTACGCATCTCAGAAATTTTGTTGTCGTTTAAAACCATGCCGCCAATTAATTGTTCATCAAAATGGCGCATGCCTAATGATCTAACTCCGGCTTCCCTTACATGAGCAAAAACCTCAACAAGAAGACTTTCAAGAGATTCTCCTCTCTTAATTCGTTCTTTAAATTCCTCTGTCTTATTCTTGAAGTCAGCATCTTTTAATTTTTTTACCTTATCTTCAAGCGCATTAATTTGGGTAACTAATTTTTTATAGTTAGAAATTAATCGATCATTTCGTGTTCCAAAAATACTTCCTAATAAATTTTTTAGCATAATTGTCTTATATTATTTTTTTAAATATTGCCTTGGATCTAGTGCCCTTCCATTCAACCTAATTTCGTAATGCAAATGCGGGCCGGTTGAGCGTCCTGTATTCCCAACTAACGCTATCACCTGATTTCTTTCAATAATATCGCCCTTTTTAACTAAAATTTTTGAGCAATGAGCATACCTAGTTTCTAGGCCATCGCCATGCTTAATCTTCAAAACATTTCCATAATTTTTTTCTTTTGCAACCATAGTGACTATTCCAGCTCCAGTCGCCATTATTTTCTCACCATGCGCTGCACTAAAATCTAAACCAGAGTGAAAAGCACGAACACCCAGAAAAGGATCTCTCCTCCAGCCAAAACTTGATGAGGTATATGGAACTTCAACCGGATAAAGTGTTGGTAATGTTTCGTTTAGTACTGATTGCTTCAAAAGAAACGCTTCTTTTTTGTTATAAAAAATTTCTCTTTTTTCAACCTTTCCTAGCAGATGGGTTAAGACTTTATGAATATCACCTGACGTTAAATTTTCATTGATAAAAGGACCGCCCGAGCTTTTATTTTTTTTTTCGTTTAACTTGGGTAGTTTTTCCTTACCCAAAATTTGGCTTTTCATTATTTCTTGTATTCTTTCAGACTGGACATCGAGTTGCATTATACGTGCATTAAGTTCTCCAATCTGACTTATGTAAAGATCTATTTCTTGTTTCGAAAGATTAACTTCTTTCCCTTCTACAGACAATAATTGTGGGTTAAGAGTTGCCTCTTTATCTTGTTTATTAAAGATAGTGAATGCAAAGGCAAAACCTATCGTAAAAATTATCAAGATTGATAAACATAGCGAATAAAAATTGATACTTTTAGGTTTCTTAGCATTTTTATTAAGAAATAAAATTTTCATCTTTAATTTGTTGGTTATTCTATTATTAAAATAAGGTAGCATTATAGTATGGAACCCATAAAAAAGTTATTAGATGGTCAAAAATTTTCTGAATTTAATGCAATAAAAAAAGAGCATGATTCGTTGCAAAAAATTCTATTGAGCAACTTAGATAAAAAATTTAAAGGGAAAGTCCTCGCAAAAAATATTCACAATGATGTGTTTATGATTGAAGTTACGAATAGTGCTGTTGCTTCTCAATTAAAGATGTCAAGCGCATCACTCATAGATCAAATTAACGACACAAATAAAATAGAAATAAAAATTAAAAAAATTAAAATTAACGTAGCTATTCACCACCCTAAAAATCCGAAAAGAAATGTAAAAAATATTCCGGCTTCGGCTAACCAATCTCTTAAAGATCTGAAAGCAGAGATGAGTGACTCTCCTTTAAAAAAAATATTGAATAGTTTATTTAAACCGAAAAAATAATTTAATTAATCATGGCTGAAATCATCATCTTCATTTTTTCCGGTATCTTTATTGGTATAGCAGCGGGTTTATTTGGATTAGGTGGTGGTCTTGTGATTGTGCCAGTCGTGACCTACTGTCTAGTTTATTTTTCCAACACCCCATTTGATCAGGCCATTATTATTGGCATTAGTACATCATTAGCCTCTATGGTCATTACAGGTGCGATGGCTGCCTATGCGCACTCCAAAAATAATAATGTCGACCATAGAATTATAAAAAGATTTTTCCCTGGATTGATTTTAGGGTCTATAGCGATAGGATTCTTTATTAAAAGTTTCCCGGGCGACCTCTTAAAGTATTTTTTTATTTTTTACGCTTTCGCGATTGCCTATAAATTATTTAAGCATCAAGAAGTGTTAAAAAAAAATACTTTGCCTAGTCGATTACTCTCAAATGTTATTAGTTTTATTTTTTCGATTATTTCAGGCATTGTTGGTATTGGCGGAGCAACCTTATTTGTGCCTTTTTTGATTAAAAATAACATCCCTCCCAAACTTGCTATTGGAACATCTAGTGTTTTAGGTTTTTTTATCGGGCTCAGTGCATCAATTGCAATATATGTAGGTTACCTTTATTCAGGATTGAATGACCAACTGACATTTGGCTTTATCTATACCCCCGCAATACTATTTTTAACCCTGCCTAGCCTCATCTTTATCAAATTATCTGCAGGATGGCTCTTAAAATTAGATGATCTTCTGATTAAAAGATTGTTTGGGCTGTTACTTATAATAATTGGAATTATGATGCTTTTAAATTAAGCAGGTTTGAACTTTGTAACTGTATATTTTTAATTCATTTTTTTGATTGAACCTTATCTCAAAACAGTTATAATTACGCATTATTTTTTTCAAGTCATATAGAAGACTTGAATTTTAAAAACTCATGGAGGAAATATGTCACTAGTCGATTACCCAGTAATTAATATAGCTATAGGCGCAGCCATTTTGGCTGTTATTTATGGATTGGTTATGTCCAAATGGATTATCAACCTACCGGCAGGCAATGCGAAAATGAAAGAAATTGCCGGCGCTATTCAAGATGGTGCAGCAGCCTACTTAACTAGACAATACAAAACAATTGGAATTGTTGGAATTATTTTAGCAGCACTTATCTATTACTTTATTGATTGTAATACTGCGATTGGTTTTGTTATTGGAGCTGTGTTATCAGGATTATGTGGCTTTATCGGTATGAACGTTTCTGTCCGTGCAAACGTCAGGACTGCGCAAGCTGCAACAAAAGGTTTACCTCAAGCATTTGATGTCGCCTTTAAAGGCGGTGCTATTACAGGTATGTTGGTGGTAGGTTTAGGTTTATTGGGTGTCGCAGGTTTTTACCTTTATTTAGGTGGTGAAACACTCACAACAACTGAAGCATTAAACCCTCTAATTGGTCTAGCTTTTGGTTCTTCACTAATTTCTATTTTCGCCCGTTTGGGTGGTGGTATTTTTACTAAGGGTGCTGATGTCGGCGCTGACTTAGTAGGTAAGGTTGAGGCTGGAATTCCTGAAGATGATCCAAGAAATCCTGCAGTGATTGCAGATAACGTGGGTGACAACGTGGGTGATTGTGCCGGTATGGCAGCTGACTTATTTGAGACTTACGCAGTAACAATTATTGCGACCATGGTATTAGGTTCATTAATGATTTCTAATATTAACGGGGTTCTCTATCCTTTAATGTTGGGTGCGGTTTCAATCGTAGCTTCAATCATTGGCTGTATGTTTGTAAAAGCTAATAAGAAAATGACCAATGTGATGCCAGCGCTTTATCGTGGGCTAGCGGTTGCAGGTATTCTTTCAGCGATTGCATTTTATTACGTCAGCATTCAAATGTTCCCTGAAGGAATTCAAATTGATGATCAAACTTTTTCTGCTACGGCTTTATTTGGCTCAGCAGTCGTTGGTTTAATTTTAACTGCACTACTAGTTTTGATTACTGAATATTACACAGGTACACAGTTTAAGCCGGTTCAGCACGTGGCTAAAGCTTCAGAAACAGGACATGCAACAAACATTATTGCGGGAATTGGTGTCTCAATGAAGTCAACGGCATTACCCGTTCTTTCAGTTTGTGCAGCAATTTATGCTTCCTTCGATTTTGCTGGGCTTTATGGAGTTGCAATTGCAGCGACATCGATGTTAAGTATGGCGGGAATTATTGTGGCATTGGATGCATACGGCCCTATTACAGAT
>CAJXQA010000003.1 GCA_913058475.1 uncultured Nitrosomonadales bacterium | reverse complement strand
TTGTTCCATTCAAAATTCCTGCAACCCAATTAATTTTATTTGCGGCTAACCCCTCTCTTAGTGCTTTAATAATTGGAATTCCTCCTGCGACAGCAGCTTCATAGGCAAGGAGTACGTTGTTTGTGTTAGCTATTTTGACAAGCTCTTCTCCGTGCATTGCAATTAAGGCTTTATTCGCTGTGACAACATGCTTACCATTTTCTAGTGCTTTCTTGACAATATCTAAGGCAATACCTGTTCCACCAATTAACTCTACAATCGTATCGATACTACTATTTTCTAGAAGTGCGAATGCATCTTCCTCAATAGTTATTTCTTTATCTACAGTTTCTTTTGCAAGTTTGAGGTTCTTATCGGCGACGTGCGTAATTTTAATTTCGATACCTGTTTTATTTGATATTTCAGCAGCATTTTCTTTTAAGACACGATAAGTTCCACCACCGACTGTGCCAATTCCTATTAAACCTATGTTCATCGATTTTTTTACCTTTTTTTATATTCCATTAAGTAATCAGCAAATCTGCTGATTGCAATTTTTAAATCATCTTCATTTGGCAAAAATACCATACGGAAGTGGTTTTGGTCATGCCAGTTAAAACCCGTTCCCTGAACCATCAAAACCTTCTTTTTTTTCAATACATCTAAAATAAAATTTTGATCATTCTCTATTGGATATAATTTTGGATCCAACTTAAAGAATAAATACATAGCAGCTGAAGGTTTGACACATGTAACTCCAGGTATCTCCATCATCAACTTGTAAGCCAAATCTCTTTGTTTGCATAATCTTCCTTCTGGTGCAACCAAATCATTAATACTTTGATAGCCACCAAGTGCTGTTTGTATAGCAAGTTGCCCTGGAACATTAGCACAAAGCCTCATAGAGGCAAGAATATTTAATCCCTCTAGATAATCTTTAGCTCTTCCTTTATCACCAGAAACTACTAACCACCCAGCCCTATAACCACAAGCCCTGTAATTTTTAGATAAACCATTTAAGGTAACAAATAAAACGTCATCTGCAAGTGATGCGACAGAGGTATGTTTTTTATCATCATATAAAACTTTGTCGTAAATTTCATCTGCAAAAATTATTAAATCGTTCTTTCTCGCAATAGCAATAATGTCTTTGAGACACTCATCTGAATAAATTGCCCCCGTTGGATTATTTGGATTAATAATTAATATTGCTTTTGTTTTATTCGTTATTTTAGACTTTATATCTTCTAAATCTGGAGCCCAATCTGAAGCTTCATCACAGACATAATGAATTGGATTCCCGCCTGCCAACGTTACCGACGCTGTCCATAAAGGATAGTCAGGTTTGGGTATTAAAACTTCATCTTCATTGTTAATAAGGCCTTGCATAGCCATAACAATAAGCTCTGAAACACCGTTACCTAAAACTATATCGTCCACCTCAACATCTGAAATATTTTTTTGTTGAGTGTAGTGCATTATTGATTTTCTAGGTTCGAACAAACCAAAACTTTCTGTATAACCAGAAGATTTACTAATGTTTCTAACTACATCCTGTGTTATTTCATCTGGTGCCTCAAAACCAAAAGCTGCAGGATTGCCAATATTTAATTTAATAATACGATGACCTTCCTCCTCCATTCTTTTAGCATGCTCAAGAACTGGGCCACGAATGTCATAACAAACATTATCTAATTTTTTTGATTTAAGAAATTGGGACAAAATTTTATCTCATTAATTGTTTGATAAATTAGGTGATATATTACCTTTCAATTAGAATTAAGCCAATAAATACCTGTTGAATAAAGTTTCATTTTCAAACTATGAAATTTCACGAAATTAACTCAGACACACATAACATCATAGATGCCTATGATCATGACTCTATTAGAATAAAAAAAAATACTTATCAAAAAGGAATCATTATATTCCCTGAAAAAATTATTTCTAGGCCTTCGTTAGTAACTTACGAAGATTTGAAAAGTGATAATTTAAAAGAGATTTTTGAATATAATCCTGAGTTGATTCTAATAGGGTCTAATTACAAAAATAAAATTATTGATAAAAATGCACAAATTTTATTTATTGAAAAAAAAATTGCCTATGAAAATATGAATTTTGATTCTGCGTGCAGAACATTTAATATTTTGTTATCAGAACAAAGAAAAGTTGTATTGATACTAATATAGTTTTTTAGAGTTTTGCCTTAGAGAAAACTAGTGATGCATTTACACCACCAAACCCAAAGCTATTTGACATTGATGTAATGACTTCTTGTTCCTTTTTTTGTGTCAAAATTGAAAGACCTTCACCTGCTGGATCTTTATCTTCAATGTTAACTGAAGGACTCAGAAAACTCTCATTCATCATGATTAGGCTATAAACTGCCTCGTTTGAACCAGCAGCACCTAGAGCGTGACCTGTTAATGATTTAGTGGATGCAATTGCAGGCATCTTTCCAAATTCATTATTACCAAATACTGTTTTGATAGCTTCTAATTCTTTTGAATCGCCCACAGGTGTACTTGTACCATGTGTGTTCATGTAATCAACATTTATAGTTTTTTGCTCTTCAAGAGCAGCTCTCATACACCTTGTTGCACCTTCACCGCTTGGCGCAACCATATCAAACCCATCAGATGTTGCACCATAGCCAACAATTTCAGCATATATATTTGCGCCTCTTTTTTTTGCGTGCTCGTACTCTTCGAGAACAAGAATACTCCCACCACCAGAAATAACAAAACCATCTCTATTCATGTCAAATGCCCTCGAAGCTTTTTCCGGTTGATCATTATATTTAGAGGACATAGCCCCCATTGCATCAAACAAATAGCTCATTGTCCAATGCTCTTCTTCAGCGCCGCCAGCAAAAATAATATCTTGTTTTCCCATTTGGATCTGCTCGTAAGCATTCCCTATACAGTGCGCACTTGTAGAGCATGCTGATGTAATCGCATAATTAATTCCTCTTATTTTTGCACCAGTAGCAAGGCATGCACTTACGCCGTTAGACATAGTTTTTGTCACCATATAAGGCCCAACACGTCGTATACCCTTTTCTTTTAAAACTTCGGTACCGCTTAGCATGCTTTCAGTAGAGGTTCCGCCTGCCCCCACAATAATTCCTGTTCTATTATTTGAAACTAAATTTTCTGTAAGTTTCGCATCCGCAATGGCCTCTTGCATAGCAATCCATGCATAGGCATGACCTTTTGCCATGAATCTATATAGTTTTCTATCAATTAATTCTGCCGGTTCAATATTTAAAGAACCTGCGACATTTGACCTGAGACCTTTTTCAGCGTAATCAGGTTGGAATGTGATTCCTGACTTCGAATTAAATAAGCTATCCCTTACCTCGGCATAATTATTGCCTATGCTCGAAACAATACCAATTCCAGTTACAACAACTCTTTTCAATTTAGGTTTTCCTTACTAAAAAATATCTGTTTTAACAAAAAGCCCTACTTTTAAATCATTGGCTTGATAAATTAACCTTCCATCTACACTCATGGAAGCATCTGCGATTCCCATCACTAGTTTTCTCATTATCACCCTTTTCAAATCAATATTATAGGTAATTCTTTTTGATGTAGGTAAGACTTGTCCGGAAAATTTTACCTCACCCGCACCCAGGGCTCTTCCCTTACCTAAGCCACCCTTCCATCCTAGAAAAAAACCTAACAATTGCCACATGGCATCTAAACCTAGGCAACCTGGCATAACTGGATCTCCCTGAAAATGGCATCCAAAAAACCATAAATCTTCAGTTAAATCCAATTCAGCAATAATTTGTCCATGATTATGTTTACCGCCTTCATCAGTAATCGAAACTATTCTATCAAACATGAGCATTGGAGGAAGTGGAAGTTGAGCATTTCCTTTACCAAACATCTCACCTTTTCCGCAACTAATTAACTCTTCCTTGGAGTAACTTGATTTTTGCATTTTAAAATATCACTTTCATAATTTAAATAAAATAAATAATTTTTTTTAGGTTTGTGAGCTTCATATAAAATAAGATGATTTGTTACAAAATCGAAACATTATCGCTTATTATGATAAGGTTAATGGAACATTAAATAATAAAATACTATCCTAGGAATATAACACAATGAGCGATCAAAATCTGACCGACTGGAGAAAACTTGGGCTTAAGCTAGAGGCTGAAATCAATAAAGTCATTCTAGGGCAGGAAGCTCCCATAAGACTTATCACAAATGCAATTTTTGCTAGAGGGCATGTACTCCTTGAGGGAGATGTTGGGGTAGGTAAAACAACTTTACTTAAAGCATTTGCTAGATCAATTGGTGGAGGATATGAAAGAATTGAGGGAACAATAGATTTGATGCCAAATGACCTTATTTACCATACATACTTAGGTGAAGACGGAAAACCTCATGTCGATGAGGGTCCTATTTTAAAATCTGGAGAAGATCTTTCAATTTTCTTTTTTAATGAAATCAACCGGGCTCGGCCTCAAGTTCATTCATTGCTGTTAAGAATAATGGCAGAAAAAACATTGTCAGCTTTTAATCAAGAATTCGCTTTCCCTCATCTGACTGTATTTGCAGATAGAAACCAAGTAGAAAGGGAAGAAACCTTTGAAATTCCTTCTGCTGCAAGAGACAGATTTATGATGGAAATACCTATCATAATCCCGCAAGTCGATAAATTAATGAATAGGCTAATTTTTGATACAAAATTTCATGATGGTGATAAATTAATTTCTGAAGTCACACCAAATATGATTAAATTTGATCAGTTAAATAAACTGTCTAGTGAAATTCAAAATACAATTAAATCAACTTCTGCACTTGAAAAATATTCTTTAAATTTATGGAAAGCTACTAAAAATCCAGAAAAATATAACGTAAAGATTAGTGGAATAGATACAGAGAGATTAATTATTTCAGGGGCAAGCCCACGAGGAATTAGTATGATGATGAAATGTGCACGAGTGAGCGCATGGTTAAATAATAGAACCTCCATCCTTCCTGAAGACATCCACGCTATCTTTCATGAAACAATTGCACACAGATTGGTTTTTAATCCTGTTTATGAGCTCAGAAGAACTGAGATATCTCGTGAACTATCAAATGAAATATTAAATAAGGTCAGTGTAACTTAATGCATAATCCACTTGATTCATTTTCTTACCATATCAATTGGAAATCCAGAGGGCATCACCCTGGGCAACATAAGAGCGGTCAAAGAGGGATGGGGATGGAGTTTGCCGGTCATTCGAATCTATTAGATTACCCAGATCCTAGAAGGATTGATATAAGACAAACCATCAGAGATCCTCTCGAGCAAGTCCATGTAAGGATATTTAACCAGAGAAGTGCAACCCCAGTCATGATAATGGCTGACCTGTCATCAAGTATGGGATATGGTCTCAAAAAAACTAAATTTGAAGTCTCCTCTGAAATTGCAGAAGTAATTACAAACTCAGTTACAGCGAAAAGTGATGCATTAGGATTTATTGGTTTTAATGACAAAATTAACTCTCAATGGGTCGCCCCTCTTTCGTATAAGCCTTATCGAACAAAATTATTGATTGAAAACTTAAAAAATTATAAATCTAAAAGCTCATCTCATTCAGGCTTGATAAAAATTGCAGATTCACTGCCAAAGGATCGTACATTGATATTTTTAATTTCCGATTTTCATATGCCAATAAAAGATATAGAAGAGACTTTATCAACATTAACTAAACACCAAGTTGTTCCCATTGTTTTATGGAATAAAAGTGAATTTGATAACTTACCTAAATTTGGTCTGTTAAATATTGAAGATGCTGAGACAGGAAAAGAGTCAACAATATTTCTTCGGGAAAAAATTACAAAAAAAATCAAAGCTGATTTTGCAGCTAGAAAAAAAATACTGCAAGAAACGTTTCTTAAATTTAGCTTTCCGCCTTTTTTTGTTGAGGATGATTTTAAGTCTCTAGAAATGACTAATTATTTTAATGAGTTCTTTTATGCATAAAATTTACTTATTTATTTGCATATTAATATTCTCATCAACAACCATTTTAGCTTATGAGGATCCTAGAAAGTTTCCTGATATCGACCCAATATATATAGACATTGATATTTTAGATCCCGATCAAAAAGTAGGCTATACGGTTGGAGATTATATATTTAGAGAGATAAATTTAACTGTTAGAAAGCCTTTTAAGCTTATTGAAGAGTCATTACCCATAGTCGGTTATGAGAAAAGGTACCGAGGTCAACTATTAGGAATTTCTTTAAAAGAGATTGATATTTCAAAGGAAACTAAGGATGAATATTCCAACTACCTCATTAAACTAAAATATCAAATATTTACAAACTCTGTTACAGCGAAGCCTGCTTCAATAACAGCAGATTATTATAGGTTTATTAATCCCAATGAACCAAAGAAAATACAAAAATTTCGAATTCCTGAATTTACCTTCGCGATCTCACCAATTGCAATATTTGGAGACGTAAAAGTAGAAAACGACATGAGCCCCTATAGAGGGCCATTTTTCTTAGACAAAACTCCAGATGAAAATAAAATTAAATTTTCTTTACTTATTTTACTAATAATATCCTTAATGTTTGTTTATATTTATGGGAGATATACATGGCTTCCGAATAGAACTTTTAGTATAGTGTATCGTAAATTTAAAAAACAAAAAGCTTCCGCAGTTAACACAAAAAAAATTATCACAGCCCTTCATACAGGTTTCGACAGCCTAATAGACCAAAGTCTTTTCGAAGACAATATTCCACTCTTAATTAAAAAAAACAGTAGCTTTAAACACATAGAAAAAGAGCTACATACTTTCTTTAAGATTTCTCGGGCGTTATTTTTTCAAAAACATATTAAGCTTGATCAAGATGAACTTAATATATGGCTTATAAATTTTGCCCTTCATTGCAGAATGTGTGAAAGAAAACTTATCGTCAATCCAAAAGACATTAAAGGTATCTCGTTTTAATGAATTTTGTTTACCCCCTAGTTTTAATTCTTCTACCTTTATCGCTCATCCCTTTTTTCATTAATCAATCAAGTAAAAATATTTATTCTTGGAGTGAGATGCTTGATGTCGACCTACTATCTCGAATAATTTCATTGTTTTATAGAATAGTAAGTACAGTAATTATCTTGCTAGTAATTCTTACCTTAAGTGAGCCTTACGCTGACCAGAAAAGTATTCTTAAGAAAGGTGAAGGCGCTCAAATTGGACTTGTTCTTGATAGAAGCGCTTCAATGGACGACCCCTTTGTGGGAGATGATAATAATAAATCTGTTGGTGAAACAAAATCAGCAGCAGCAAGTAGGCTCATTGTTGATTTTTTTGATTCAAGAACAGATGATATGGTTGGTGTTATTACATTTAGTAATTCTGCCATGTTTATCCTACCTCTAACTAATAGTAAAGAAGCAATAAGAGCAGCTGTAAATGCAACTGCAGGGAATGCATTGTTTCAGACAAATATAGGTGCAGGATTAACAAGTAGTGCTGAACTTTTCACTTCGATTGAAAACTCTGGTTCAAGAGCTGTGATTTTGCTCTCGGATGGAGCTGGGCGAATTGATGCAAAAACACAACAAAGAATAAAGGCCTGGTTTGATAAATATCAAATAGGTCTCTACTGGATCGTGCTGAGTAAACCAGGAGGAATCAGTATCTTTGAAGAGGACGTGCCTCTTCACCAAGGCTATCAATTACCCCCTCAGGTTGAACTATATGAATTTTTTAAGACGTTTAAGTCACCATTTCAGGCTTATGAGGCTGAAGATCCAAAGTCATTAGAACAAGCCATAAAAGATATTAATTTAAAAGAGCGAAAACCAATTGTCTATGAAGAAAAAGTTCCCGGTGAAAAGTATGCCCCGAAACTTTTATTAATATCGATTATTTTAAGCTTGATGCTTCTATTTCTTAAATTTATTGAGGTAAAATCATTCAAATGAAAATTAATCAATTACTTAACGTTAAAAATATAACTATACTTTTGTATATTTCTGCAGCCTGTTTTTTATATATCCTATCTTCTTCATCCATTGAGCTCTTCCAGATTAAAAAATTTAATGAAGGTTTAAATAAAGGAGATGCGCCAGAGTATTTTGTTCAAGGCTATGAGGCAAGATTTTCAAGTGCCTTCCAGATTGTGAAAAAAGGATATTTTAAGGAGGCGACTATCCTATTTAATAATTTAGCTAAGGAAGGAACGGATGACCAAAAATCTGCTGTTTATTATAACCTTGGTAACATTTACTTCAAACGTGGCCTTCTGATAAAAGGAACAAGCAACAGCTCAGCTGTCAGAGACGAGGCTGAATACTTATTTCAACAAGCTAAAAAGGCATACAAGCAATCACTCGCTCTAAATAACAAGCATTGGGACGTGAAACATAACCTAGACCGTTTGCTGACTATGCTCCCGAAAGACCCTTCGCCTGGTGTTGGTGATTCAGACTCCCCCGGCTTGATTATGGGGAATATACCGGTCGGACTGCCATAAAATCTTATGAAGCATCTTTTCAAAAAAATTATTAGTGATAAAAATATCGGGTTTTTATTTCTTTCTATCATTTTTCTAATATTAGGACTAATAAACCCTAAAGTAACTATAGAAAGAGATATTCATAACTACATATTTGTTGTTGATATATCTCAGAGTATGCTGACAAAAGATATGTCTCTCGATGGAGAACAAGTATCTCGTCTAGATTACTCAAAAAAATTATTGCAAGGCATCATGGACCAACTTCCATGCAAAACAAATGTAAGCATTGCTATGTTTGCAGGTGTTAGTATCGCAGCAACCTATACACCAATAAATATATGTGATAATTTTAGTGCGATTAGCTCGACAATTCAGCACCTTGACTGGAGATCAGTGTGGTCAGGTAATAGTCGAATAAGGGAAGGCTTTAGTAGCTTAGCTAGGCTGATTCGTAGCTTTCCACAATCTGCTCGAGTCGTTTTCTTAACAGATGGAGAAGAAGCCCCAAAACTTCATGTATTTAACACTCGAGATTTAAGTCAATTCCAAGGAGAAGCCGATTGGTTGTTAGTGGGAATTGGTTCAGAGGAAGGATCAGCAATACCTAAATATGATAGTGAAAATCAGTTAATAGGTTTTTGGTCCAATGAAAGTTTTGCATTGCAGCCTGGTATTGCCCAAATATCACAATCAAATATAGGTGCTCGAAATGATTCTATTGCCTATAGTGAAAGTGATAGGTATATCTCAAAATTAGATGAAAAATATTTAGTAGAAATATCATCAATGATTAAAGGTCAATATATAAAGGGTGATAGTGTGAATAGTGTGGTTTCAAAAATGAATACGATTCCACCTTCATGGAGAGATAGTTCAGAATTGCCATTAAGAAATCTATTTGTCACACTAGGATTAGTGCTCTTTCTTATAAGGTTTAATAAACAGATCATATCGACTTCCATTTTAAAGCGAATTAAAAAAACAATTGGATAAAATAAAAAATCAATTAGATGTTATTAAGATATCTGGAGTAGACGCTGAATCATTTATTCAGGGACAAATAACAAATGATATTACCCTTTTGTCTGGAGAAAAAAAATCTATATATGCGGGATACTGCTCACCTAAAGGTAGGCTGCTTGCATTTTTTTTCATAACAAAAATTGATAACGATTATTTTCTCTTTTGCCCTCCATGCATAAGTGAGTCTATAAGCAAAAGGCTTTCGATGTATGTGCTTCGAGCGAAAGTTGAGATAAAATGTTCACCAGAAGACTTAAACTATTTTTTAGTTGATAAAAATGGTATTGAAAAATTACCTAACAATTTAATATCAATACCTCAAAATAAAATGCAAACAACATTAAATCATAATAGGTCTGTTTCTTTAACAATGCTTGATGGACCTAAAAATTATTTTTTTGTTTTTGGTGATAAAAAAGAAATATCAAAACTGCATAATGCAATTTATTCAGCTGAAATTAATCCTTGTAATTGGAATGATGTTCATATTGAAAGTATCATTCCGAATATTTTTAATGAAACCCAAGACCTATATATCCCTCAGTCAGTTAATCTCGATTTAATTGATGCAATTAATTTTAAAAAAGGTTGTTACACCGGGCAGGAAATTGTTGCTAGGACCCATTATTTGGGAAAACCGAAAAGAAGAATGTATTTAGGATCTGTTGAGCTAAATAAAAATCCAGAATTAGGTTCTGAAATAAAGGCGAGTGATGAAAAGATTGGTAGTTTAGTAAATTATTACAAACAAAAAAATGATGTTTTCAGGATCTTAGTTGAATTAAGAATCGAAAAAGTTGATGCTCAACCGACTCTTAATGGAAATGAAATTCTCTCTTTAAAGATGCAGTATTAAACTATTTGTTTATCACTTGAAAAAAAAATTCATCTCCTTTAACCATCCCTAATTCGTGCCTCGCTCTCTCTTCAATTGCATCAGTTCCATTAGTTAGATCTGATACCTCTGCTCTTAAGGCAAAATTTTCTTTTGAAAGGTCTACATTTATTTTATGTTGCTTACTGAACTCTTGCTTAAGTTTAAAAACATCGTACCAACTGCCTTTTCCAATCCAAAGTGGATATTGAATTAGTATTAATAAAGAAAAGAGGATGATTGATAATATTTTCACTTTACATCCCTATCCCTGAGAAAGCTTTTAGGCCAGCATATTTAATTTTTGACCCCATCATTTCTTCAATTCTTAATAATTGGTTATATTTTGCCGTTCTTTCAGATCTCGACATTGAGCCAGTTTTAATTTGCATTGCATTTTTTGCTACAGCAATATCTGCAATGATTGTATCCTCTGTCTCACCTGAGCGATGCGAGATAACTGAACTATAATTCGCTTTCTTGGCTAATTTAATTGCCTCAAAGGTTTCTGTAAGCGTTCCAATTTGATTTACTTTAATTAGGATCGAGTTTGCTATATTTTTTTTTATTCCTTGTTCGAGTATCTTGGGGTTAGTAACAAATAAATCGTCACCAACTAATTGAATATCATGCCCTAAACGATTTGTTAAAATTTCCCAGCCTTCCCAATCATTTTCATCCATACCATCTTCAACACTGATTATAGGATACTTATCACATAATGAAGATAGATAATCCGTCATTTGTTTTGAATCAAGTGACATATTTTCAGACTTTAATAAATATTTACCATCTTGATAAAATTCAGAACTCGCACAGTCAAGACCTAAAAAAACGTCTTTTCCAGGCTCATAACCTGCTTTTTCAATAGACTCCATAATCAGTTTTAGAGCAGATTCGTTTGACTCCAAGTTTGGCGCAAAGCCACCTTCATCACCTACAGTCGTAGATAATTTTTTTTCACTCAAAGTTTTTTGAAGCACCTGAAAAACCTCACTTCCACATCGTATTGCCTCACTCATACTTGGTCTTCCAGCTGGGATTATCATGAATTCTTGTATGTCTAAGTTATTATCTGCATGAGCTCCACCATTTATAATATTCATCATTGGTGTCGGTAATGATATCTCCTTACCTAAACTCAAATATTGGAATAATTCAATTTTTTTAAAATTCGCTGCTGCTCTTGCTGTTGCCATTGAAACAGCTAAGATGGCGTTTGCACCAAGGTTTTTTTTATTAGGCGTACCATCAATATCAATCATTAATTGATCTATTTTTTCCTGATCAAAGGCATCCATTCCAATAATTTTTGAAGCTAGTTCACCGTTTATATTACCCACCGCTCTTTTGACTCCCTTTCCTAAAAAATACTCATTATCATGATCACGAAGTTCAATAGCTTCTTTACTACCTGTGGACGCACCTGACGGGACAGAAGCTCTACCCATCAAATTCCCTTCTAGAAAAACATCAGCCTCAACAGTTGGGTTTCCTCTTGAATCAATTATCATCCTTGAATGAATATTTTTTATTTTTGCCATTTCTATTAAAGTAAGTTCCTTGCTTTCACTAACTCATCAATATCCTTTAACGTTCCCAATAGCTCGCTCATATTATCTAAAGGGACTGCATTAGGTCCATCTGATAAAGCTTCTTTTGGATTTGGATGTGTCTCCATAAAAACACCTGAAATGCCTGAAGCAACAGCAGCTCTCGCTAATAAAGGTACATACTCACTCTGCCCTCCACTTCTATCGCCTTTCCCGCCAGGTTGTTGAACTGAGTGCGTAGCATCAAAAACGACTGGGCAATTAGTTTCGCGCATAATTGATAAGCTTCTCATATCAGATACCAATGTGTTGTAGCCAAAAGAAACGCCTCTTTCACAAACCATAATGTTATCTTTGTTTCCATTGGCCTCTTTAGCTTTATTTACAACTTGAGCCATATCATTTGGGGCTAAAAATTGCCCTTTTTTTATATTTACTGGTCTTCCAGATTTAGCAACAGCAGTAATAAAATCTGTTTGCCGACATAAAAAAGCGGGGGTTTGAAGAACATCAACAATCTCAGACACTGGTTTAACTTGATCTATTGTATGAATATCAGTTAGAACTGGAATCTCAAATTGGGCTTTTACTTTCTCAAGTATTCTTAATCCCTCCTCCATACCGAAACCTCGGAATGTACTGTTTGAGCTTCTATTTGCTTTATCAAACGATGATTTAAAAATAAAGGGGACATCAAGCTTTATACAAATATTTTTGAGTTCGTCAGCAACACGTAATGTCATATCTTCTGACTCAATAACACATGGGCCCGCAATTAAAAATAAGGGTTGGTCGATGCCTACGTTAAAGTTTATTAGTTTCACCTATTTTCCTTTTTTAAATTGAATGGCGGCTTTCAAAAACGATAAAAATAACGGATGGGCATCTTTAGGGTTTGAAGTAAATTCTGGATGAAACTGACAGCCTAAAAACCATGGATGACTTTTTTTAGGGAGCTCAACAATTTCACATAACTTTTCTCTTGTGGTTCTAGAGGATACTGTTAAACCTGCCATAATAAGTTCTTTGACATAATTATTATTTACCTCATATCTGTGTCTGTGTCTTTCATTCACATAGCCACCATAAATGTCAAAGGCTAGTGTATTTTTTTTAATTCTCGATTTTTGAGCACCTAGCCGCATAGTTCCACCAAGTTGCGATGCTTCGCTCCTGTGTTGAATTTTTCCATCCTTTGTCTTCCATTCGCTTATCAATGCAACTACCGGATGTGGTGTTTTCGAATTAAATTCTGTACTGTTAGCTTTTTTTAAGCCAACAACATTTCTTGCGTACTCAGTTATAGCTAATTGCATCCCCAGACAAATACCTAAAAAAGGGACCTTACTCTCTCTTGCGAACTGAATAGCCTTCATTTTTCCTTCAGTTCCTCTTTTTCCAAAACCCCCAGGTATTAGTATTGCATCCATCCTTTTTAACGGTGCTATGCCTTTCTTTTGAATATCTTCAGAATCAAAAAAATGAATATTTATTTTAGAACTATTATGAATTCCAGCATGAATAAGGGCTTCTGTGAGTGACTTATAAGATTCGGTTAAATCAATATATTTACCTACAAAAGCTAGGTTAATTGTCTGGCTTGATTGATCTAGAAGCTTGGTAATTTGTTCCCATTGCTTTAAATTTGCTTTTCTAGGTTTGATATTTAGTTTTTCACACACAATTTGATCAATAAGTTGCTTATGAAGCATGACTGGGATTCGATAAATTGAATCAGCATCAACAACTGAGATCACAGCTTTTTTTGGAACATTTGTAAAAAGAGCTATTTTGTCTTTTTCTTCTAGAGGTAGTTTTTTTTCTGATCTACATAATAAAATATCTGGTTGAATCCCAATTTCTCTTAATTCTTTCACAGAATGTTGTGTGGGTTTTGTTTTTAACTCTCCAGCTGAAGAAAGCCAAGGCAGAAGTGTTAGGTGAATATAGCATGTATTTTCTTTACCTTCTTCAAACCCCATTTGTCTGATAGCTTCAAGAAAAGGAAGTGATTCAATATCTCCAACAGTTCCGCCAACCTCAACAATGACAATATCTGCATCTTTAGCTCCATCATGAATATTTGATTTTATCTGATCAGTGATATGTGGAATTACTTGGACAGTTTTACCAAGGTATTCGCCCCGTCGCTCTTTTTTAATAACAGCGTCATATACTTGGCCTGTAGTAAAATTATTCTTTTTGGTCATTTTTGAAGATACAAATCTTTCATAATGACCAAGGTCAAGATCAGTTTCTGCCCCATCTTCAGTGACAAAAACTTCACCATGCTGAAATGGACTCATTGTTCCTGGATCAACATTTATATAGGGATCAAGCTTAATAAAAGTGACTTTTAAATTACGCGATTCTAGAATTGCTCCAAGACTTGCCGCAGAGATACCCTTTCCGAGTGAAGAAACGACGCCGCCTGTGATAAATACATATTTCGTCATTTAAGATTTTAAAAAGAGTTACTGACGGATAATCATTTTACTTTAAAGATGGTAACCTAACAATGAAATCTTTAATCTTTTGCCCAACGGCCATATGAATTAAATCGATTTAAGACCTCCGTCATCTGTTTATCACTTAGCAAGAGTGGCTCTCCAATCTTTTTTGCTTCAATAAACAACCTACTTAAATGCTCAACTTCTTCTGCAATATTAAATGCTTCATTTAAATCTTTACCTACAGCAACAAGGCCATGGTTTGATAATAAACATGCTTTTCTATCTCTAATGGCTTCCAGAATATTATCAGATAACTCTTTTGTTCCAAACATTGCATAGGGTGCACAACGAACTGAATCTCCACCTGCTACTGCAATCATATAGTGGAATGCAGGAATATCTTGTCCTAGAACACTTAGTGAACTTGCAAAAACAGAGTGTGTATGAACAACAGCATTAATTTCTGGATATTTTTTTAAAATTGCCTGATGAAATTGCCATTCACTTGAAGGCTGAAATTTACTTTCAGGTTGGGAGGCATTATCTGAAAGACTAACTCTTACCATCATATCAGTAGTTAGTTTAGAACTATCAATCCCTGTTGGGGTGATTAAAAAACTCTCTTTATCTCGACAGCTGCAATTCCCCGAAGCCCCATGATTTAATCCCGCTGTAAGAAGTTTATTCGTAATATTGAGAAGATTTTCTCTTGCACTTATCATAGATCGACAATATCTCTAATTTTATCTGTATCAAAAACACCTTTCTCACATATAAATTTTGATACATAAATTGGTGGCGTTACATCAAAGGCTGGGTTATAAGCTGGGGAACTACCTAGACTAATCTCTATTATATTACCTAACTTATCTTCACCTTTCATAGTCATAATCTCACTTGGATCGCGACACTCAATTTCAAAATTACGAGTTTCTCCAGAAAAATTAATATCAATTGTGCTTGATGGTGCAGCCACATAAAATGGTATATTATTTTCTTTGGCTACTACAGCCTTTAGATAAGTACCTATCTTATTACAAACTTGCCCATCCAGTGCAATTCTATCAGCCCCAACAATCACAAAATCGACTAACCCCTCTTTCATCAAAAGACCACCTGCATTATCAGTAACTACAGTATGCCTTATTTTATATTGGCTTAACTCCCAAGCGGTTAAACTAAGCCCTTGATTTCTTGGTCGAGTTTCATCAACCCAAACATGAACATCAAAGCCTTCATCAAACAACTTAAAGATGGGACTTAAGGCTGTTCCATGGTCAACTGTTGCAAGCCACCCTGCATTACAGTGAGTTAGAATATTTATCGTTTTTTTATTATAAGCCTTAAATAAATTATAGCCATGCAACCCTATTGAGATATTCTTCTCGACATCTTCGTTTGCAAGGTTATTGGCAAGTTCCCAACTTAGTTCAACTCTCTCTCTTAATGGGCATTTAATTAGTGCGTCATAAATTTGATTAACAGCCCATGACAAATTCACAGCCGTTGGTCTTGCATTAACCAAATCTTTCTTACATTTCCTTAATGCATTGTTTGAGCTATCGAAGTTCATTAAAATTGCAAATCCGTATGCAGCAGTTACTCCAATTAAAGGGGCACCTCGAACCTGCATATTTATAATTGCCTTTATAACCTCATCTAAGGTCTTCAGATGGACTATTTTTAACTTGAATGGGAGATAGGTCTGATCTATTATTTTAACGTAAGATTGGTCTTTAGAAGCCTCTATGGTTCTATAATTTTTTGAGCCAACCTGCATATCACTTTCTCCTAAAAATCTCTTACCAAACAGTCCACAAAATCTGTGGATAAGATTGTGTATTAATTAACTATAAAAATGCAACCTATGAATTTTAAAGGATTTTTTTTAATCGCTTAAATATTGAACTAAAAAAAAATTATTTAAAATCAATAACTTAACATATGTCATTGAGATTGTTAACTTTTTTACGAAAAGTTAAAGTAACTCATTAGGTCATGTGTATAACCTCCCTAATTTTGGCAGTGCCTCAATAGTATTTCGCCTTAATGTATCCGCAATAACTTGAGTATCAAGCCCTCTCAACTTACAAAATATCTGTGATATTTTTTTGAGCTGAGCAGGTTCATTTGGTAATATATTTTCTAACCAGGACGGATTCATATCTGGAGCATCGGTTTCTAGAACAATTGCCTCTATAGGAAGGTTTTGTGCTAAAGATCTAACATGCTTAGCTCGTTCGTATGTAATCACTCCTCCAAACCCCAACTTAAATCCTAGCTTTATAAGTTGCTCTGCTTGTTGAAAGCTTCCATTGAAGGCATGGATAATTCCCCCTTTAATTTTTTTTTCTCTAATATATTTAGTAATAAGATCAATCATTCCTCTTGCATGAACAATGATGGGAAGCTCAAGATCATCGGCTATATCTAATTGATTTTTAAATACTTTCTCTTGAGTGTTCAATGGAATATTATCTAAAAATTTATCTAATCCAATTTCACCGACTGCAACAGCATCATGCTCAATTAATAAAAGGGATAATATTTTGAAATCCTCATCTTTTACACGATCCGAAAAAAAAGGGTGGAATCCTAATGCTAATGAGCATAAATCAAATCGTTGTGAAATATTAATTACTTCGTTTACGTTTTCTGGACTTACTGATGGCACGACAATTCCTTCTATATCACTCTTGATGCTATTTTTTATCACCCTCTCAATTTTTTCAAATAAAGCTGGTTGATCTAGATGACAATGAGTATCAATCCATGTCATTTTTTACAGCCTTTAACGTTACTCTCAGGTCAGGGCCTATTAGCCTTACATCTTCAAATAAAAACTTAATTTTTTGTTTGATATTCTTTATTTGAGTTAATTTAACTAAGTTATTTGCATCAGATCCCAATAGGGTTGGGGCAATATAAATGATTACATCGTCAAAATAGCCTGCCTCAATCATAGACCCTGTTAAGTTAGGGCCTGCTTCAACTAACAAATTATTTACCCCATATTCTTCAAGGTGAGAAATGAAGGATGGTAAATCTATTTGCTTATTTTTTAAAGGAATTTTTACTAATTTTGCTTTAGTCTTAATTAAGTTATCAAAATTATTATTAAGGTCATCCCCATAAACCAAGAAAATATTTTCTTGTTGTAATATGGAGAGGTCAGGTTTAATTGAGAGATGACTATCTAAAATAAATCTTTTGGGTTGTAAATTAGAATTCCTCTTCCTTACATTTAAATTAGGGTTATCATTATTCACTGTCCCAACTCCCGTTAATATAGCGCATGCGTTAGCCCGGAGTTTTTGGACATCTTCTCTTGCATATTCAGATGTTATCCATTTACTCTCTCCACTTTTGAGGCTTGTATTGCCATCTATTGAGCTTGCTATTTTGATTGTGATATATGGTTTTTTTCCTTTGATTCGCTTAAAAAAACCTTTATTTAGATTAACTGCCTCGCTTTCAAGAATACCTTGTTCTACTTCAATGTTTTTTGATTTCAAATACTCTATCCCCTTACCCGAAACTGAGGGATTTGTGTCCTTACAGGCAATAAAAACTTTTCGGAGCCCTGTTTTTACAATTAGCTCAGCACACGGTGGTGTCTTTCCGTAATGATTACATGGCTCTAACGTAACGTATAAATCAGCATCACGAGCTAACTTTCCAGCCTCATTAATAGCCATTACCTCCGCGTGATGTCCACCTGCTTTGGAATGATAGCCTTCGCCTACTATTTTATTATTCTTGACAACAATTGCGCCGACACAAGGATTAGGCGAGACATGACCAAGTCCTTTTTTTGCTAAATTAAGTGCTACTCGCATAAAAGAGATTTGTTTATTTAAGTTTTTATCCAAGGTCTTTGATTGCCACATTAAAATCTTCGGGATCTGAAAAGCTTTTATAAACTGATGCAAACCTAATATAAGCTACTTTGTCTAGCTTTTTAAGGGCTATCATAACTTCTTCACCAATGTCTCGAGAATTTATTTCTCTTTCGCCAAGAGACATAATTTTTGCGATAATTTCCTCTATTGCTTGATCAATGTATTCTATTGGAACAGGTCTTTTGTGTAGGGCTCTAGAAAAAGAATGTAAAAGTTTATCTCGGATAAAATCTTCTCTCTTCCCATCTTGTTTAATTACAGATGGCAATGAAAGCTCAATGTACTCATAAGTCGTAAATCTCTTTTCACAAACAGAACAAGCTCGACGCCGTCTAATTGATATACCATCTCTTATTACGCGAGAGTCAATAACTTGAGTATCTTCAGCCTTGCAGAAAGGACACTTCATAATAATTTAGTTTCCGTATACAGGAAATATCTTTGTAAGCTCGCCTACCTTGGACTTGACGTTTTTAATGTTGTCAGCATTATCAGGGTCATCAAGAACATCTGCGATAAAATTACCGACTAAATTGGCTTCTTTTTCCATAAAGCCTCTAGATGTAATGGCGGGCGATCCAATACGAATACCTGAAGTAACAAAAGGGCTCTCAGGATCATTTGGGATTGAATTTTTATTTACCGTTAAATGTGCTTGCCCCAAAACTATATCAGCTTTTTTCCCGGTCAGGTTTTTCGGAAGTAAGTCAATTAAAAATACATGTGATTCTGTTCTTCCTGAAACAATTCTATACCCTCTATTCTGTAATGCTTCTACCATAGATTGTGCATTTTTAACTACCTGCTTTTGATATTCTTTAAACTCTGGTTTAAGGGCCTCTGCAAATGCCACTGCTTTCGCTGCAATAACGTGCATCAAAGGTCCACCTTGTAAACCAGGAAAAACGTACGAATTTATTATTTTTTCATACTCTGGCTTAGCGAGAATAAAGCCACCCCTTGGACCTCTTAAAGACTTATGTGTAGTTGAAGTAACAAAATCTGCATAAGGCATTGGATTAGGATACGCACCACCCGCAACCAAACCTGAGTAGTGAGCGACATCCACCATAAACAGAGCACCGACTTTTTTGGCGATTTGGCCCATTCTTTCCCAATCAAATTTTAATGCATATGCTGAAGCTCCCCCAATAATTAATTTGGGCTTTGATTTAATTGCGAGCCTCTCCATTTCATCATAATCAATCACTTCTTCTTCATTCAAACCATAAGGAACTATATTAAATAATTTACCAGAGAGATTGGCAGGTGAACCGTGAGTAAGATGGCCTCCATGTCCAAGATTCATGCCCATTATGGTATCTCCTGGTTTGAGCATTGAGAAGTAAACTGCCTGATTAGCTTGACTCCCTGAGTGAGGCTGAACATTTGCATACTCGGCGCCATAGAGTTCCTTTAATCGATCTATGGCTATCCTTTCAACTTCATCAATAAATTCACATCCACCATAAAATCTCTTTCCTATATATCCCTCAGCATATTTATTCGTGAGCTGTGAGCCTTGTGCTTCCATGACGGCTGGTAATGTGTAATTTTCAGAAGCAATTAATTCTATATGCTCCTCTTGCCTCTTATTTTCATTAACAATCTGTTCCCAGATTGCAGGATCTAATTTTTCTAAACTGTCTGATCTTTTAAACATACTTTATTATCTTTAACTCCAATATTTTATTTTATCATGACGGTTACTAAAATAACCAATGGCTGTACCGTCCATTAATAAATCATTTAAGCATCCTACATGAGATATAATTTGGGATTATTAATTCAATATAATAAATTGGTAGAAAAATGCTCTGGACAGACACCCTAGAAATCGCAGAAAAACTTTTTGATACTCAGCCTGATACTGACCCTAAGACTGTAAGGTTTACTGATTTAAGACAATGGGTAATGGATCTTGATGGCTTTGATGATAATCCTAACAAATGTGGAGAACGAATTCTGGAAGCTATACAATTAGCTTGGATAGATGAGTATGAATGATGAATTACCAATTAAAAGTACCTTCAAGGCATATGATATAAGAGGTGTTGTAGGATCCGAACTAACTCCCCCCATCGTAAAAAAAATTGGTCAAGCCATTGGGACAATGGCCTTATCTCAAAACCAAAAAACTATTTGTGTTGGTTATGATGGAAGATTATCAAGCCCTACATTATCTTCAACCTTAATTGATGGATTATTATCCACTGGTATCGATGTAATCAATATTGGTTTATGCACTACTCCTATGCTTTATTTTAGTACCTTTCATCAAGCGACGGGGACTGGGGTAATGGTTACAGGAAGTCACAATCCACCAGAATATAATGGTTTTAAAATAGTTGTTAACGAAAAAACACTTTTCTCCGATGACATTCAAACCCTTTACAAGGCAATCTTAAATTCAAACTATCTTAAGGGTAAGGGTAAGGAAAGGTCATTGAGTATAAAAAGTGATTATCTCGATGAGATATCTAACTCGATAAAATTAAAAAGACCTATGAGGGTTACCATTGATTGTGGCAATGGTGCAGGTGGGGTGTGTGCTGAAGAATTATTCAAAAAATTAGGGGTTGAAACTGAACCATTGTTTTGTGATGTAGATGGAAATTTTCCAAATCATCATCCTGACCCAAGTAACCCAAAAAATCTATTAGACTTAAAAAATGCACTCAAAAATGGTGATAGTGAACTAGGTCTTGCTTTTGATGGGGACGCGGACCGTTTAGGTGTGGTTACTAAGGATGGGGAGATCATTTTTCCAGATAGGCAGTTATTATTGTTTTCAGAGGCTGTTTTAAAGGAATGCCCTCAAACGTCAATCATTTTTGACGTGAAATCGACAAGATATTTATTTTCTTGGATAAGGGAAAGGGGCGGTATTCCTGTTATTTGGAAAACGGGGCATTCTTTTATCAAACAAAAAATGAGAGAACTTAATGCTTCATTGGCAGGAGAAATGAGTGGCCATACATTCTTTAATGACAGATGGTACGGTTTTGATGATGGCCTATATGCGGCGGCAAGATTATTAGAGATATTAAGTGAATTTGATGACCCATCAAAAATTCTAAAGGCGCTTCCGAAAGGTTTTAGTACGCCTGAGTTAAATATTAAACTCCGTGAGGGCGAACAG
Organism: uncultured Nitrosomonadales bacterium; assembly: GCA_913058475.1. Lineage (GTDB taxonomy): Bacteria > Pseudomonadota > Gammaproteobacteria > Burkholderiales > Methylophilaceae > BACL14. The sequence goes on along the minus strand of CAJXQA010000003.1, from coordinate 35,462 downwards.
CATAAGTTAATTGCTAAACTTCAAGAAAGAGTTTATTTTCCTGACGCAATAGAAATAATAAAAATTGATGGGTTACGCGTTGAGTATAAAGATGGATTTGGATTGATGAGGGCATCCAATACAACGCCTGTAATCGTCTTAAGATTCGAAGCTGATACAGAAAAAAAATTAAAAGAAATTCAAGCTGAATTTAAATCAATACTCGAACAGCATATCTCACCAGAAAAAATTCCATTTTAGAATACACTTTTAATTTATTTTAATTTGGCTGCAACCCATATTCAAGAATAAACCATTTACCGTTGAGGGCTTTACTGCCTCCCACTCAAATGGCCGGCCTTTGGAAAAAACAACTTTACCCTTGGCCATGCGCTGCTCGTACAATGAGTAAGCTAAAATCCTCATATTTTTTGATTGGCAATTAATTTCAACAAGGCTTTTAATTGACTGATAATTTACTTTTTTGGTCACCTGGGTGTTGATATAGTCTGTCAATGTCCATATTCTGACCTTATCCTTATTTCCCCTTATGTTTTTAAGGTCAATAAAATAGGCTGTATCCATTGCTTTATTTTGATTGAGCTTGATCCAGTCAGCATGAGCTGAGATGCAAAAAAAAGAAAGAAGGGAAAAAAGAAGTATTTTCATCAAGCATTATTTTATAGTAAATAAAAAAAAAGCCCGAAAAAATCGGGCTTTTTTAATAAACAAATAACGAATTACTTGTTCATTACGTACATGGTTACTTCAAAACCAAAACGCATTTCTGTAGCAGCTGGTTTAGTCCACATAATATTTCTCCTTAAAGAAAAGTTAAAAATTAAGACTTGGTTGAACATAATGGGCAATTGCATTGCCAATTATGAAAAAACCAATCAGTAATTTCTGTATTATTTATAACTTCAAATTTCATAAGAAACTATCTGTTACAAACGTACATTGTTACTTCAAAACCAAAACGCATTTCAGTCGCTTGAGGTTGTGTCCACATAGTATTTCTCCTTTTTTATGTTAAATAAAATACATTAAACATAAAGCAGATCGTTGGAGATGTAAAAATTACTTCTCACAAGGTCCAACTTGAGATTTACATTAATTATATTAAAGCTTTGGATAAATTTAGATATGATGATAGACATGAAGATAGTCTAGGTAAAATCATTAGATAAAATTTAAAGAAATACTTCAAAATATACTTATTATAAAAAAACGCATACTTTGAAGGGTATGCGTTTTTTAAATATCTAAATAGTAAAATTTAGCTCATAAAACTATTCGTTCTGATCAAAGTTCACCACTGATTCATCATCATTGGTTGGGTTGAACCCTCCATTACCACCAATCAATAATGCGTCAGTTGGGTGGAATGATTTTGCTTCACCATCTGCTGGCTCATCATCAAGCTCCATATCCAATCCAAAATCAACTTCTGATCCATCACCTTCCATGCCTTTACCGCCTTGTGAGCTAGCATTAACATCGTCTGTTGGATGGTACTCTTTGACAGGTTTCTTTGCAGCGCAACCTGCAACAAGTGCAGCGACTGCAAGTAGTGCTAATAATTTCTTCATTTTATCCTCCAAGTATTTAATAAAATTAAACCTAATAAAATTTCAAATTTATTCACGATCTTTGCTATAAAAACAAGTTCAAACATAAGAATTTCGTTTTTAATAATCCTACTTTGACAATTTTATGACGAACTGTCAATAAGCAAAAAACTAAAAAGCGATTATCATTGATTTTAGATTTAGTAACTACTTATTTAAAAATGATTCAGCAAAACTATAGCCAAGGGCACTGGACTCATTAAAAAGTTTAATGGCCTTTGATTTTTGTTCGGGAACTATATACCCGTAATAGTAAAGGAGCCCCATGGCAAAGGTAGCTCTTGGGTGTTTATTGAAAGCTGCTTTTTTAATCCAAACATAAGCTTTTGGTTTACTGATATAAAGATTGTTAACATAGAGCAACCAAATTAGAAACTGAGTATCAGAATTACCTTCTTTACCAATTTTTTTCATTTGTTCTAATTCATTAGATGTATATGGCTTAACTTTATTTTTTAATTCATTATTTGTTAAAACAAGTGCGCTCATGAATATATCTTCCTGATAATCAGTATTTTGTTCTATCCAAAGACTGCTTCTAAGATGGCCCTGAGCCGCTGCGATAATCAGCCAGTCTAATGCCTCATTTTTATTACCTTTTTTTAGCAAGTTCATTGCATACAGGTATTGCGCCCTAGGTTGGCCGTCTTGAGCATCCTTAAGATAGTCTTCAGCACAAATATACTGTGATAAAAAAATAACTAATAAAATCAATAACCTAAGACTTCCTTTCAAGTTATTTTCCCCTATCTATTAATGTTGGTTTTATTAAAAATTATATGTTAATCTAAATGCTAATAAATATTAGATGCTTTATTTAAGCACTTTAATTTAAAATATTTTAACAGTTAAAATGAACCAATTAAGTATTTGCGTACTCGTATATAGGTAAGTGATAATTTATGAAAATTTTAATAAAAATTATTGTTTCAGTTTTATTATTAGTAGGCTCTCTCAATCTAAGAGCCGACGCTAACCCAGACCTATGGCCTTATATTCATGAAAGAATGTTCGAAGATGCTGAGATTATTGAAGCAGATTTCATTAAAATTGATGGTCCAAAGAGAGCTGCGAGTGGTGCACAAGTTCCTGTAAATATTAAGCTATCTAAAAGCGAAGGTATTTATATAAAAAAAATTCACCTTATTATTGATGCTAATCCAACACAACACGCAGCAACCTACCATCTAACTGATAAAACTCAGAATCTTGATTTATTTACAAGAATTCGTATGGAAACAGATTCTTTTGTGCGCGTGGTGGGTGAGGATACTGAGGGTAATTTATATATGAGCAAAGTAGCTATAAGGGCATCTGGCGGTTGCAGTGGTTATATGGATATACATGATCCATCACTAACAAAAGACCTTGGGAAAATTTTAGTTAAAGCTAAAGAGGACTTTATTACAACACGAATAAAGCATCCTAACTTTTCAGGTTTACAAAAAGATCAAGAATCAGGTGGATATATTCCTCAATGGATTGTTAAACAGATACGTTATGATTTCAACGGAGAAAGGATTCTTGCTGTTGAAAACGACATTAGCATTAGTCAGGACCCTTATTTAAAATTTAAATTTCTAAAGAGTAATGAGGGGACACTGATAGTCACAGCAACAGACTCAAAAAGTACAATCTTTCTTAAAAGCAAAAAGATTTAATTTTTTTTCTTCTTCCTCTGAGCCAATGATTTTATCCGCGCCACAGCGTAGGGAATTAATCCAATAAAAATAAAAGCAAAAAATATTTGAGCAACTTTAATAATATATTGTTCGTAATTCTCAATAATCGTATTTAACTCAATAAGTTTAAGCTGGTTTTTATTCAAATTTGATGGGTCTTCATTAGCGAGTTGTTTTAAATTGCATTCACTAGATAATTCAACGCACATTTGTATTTCTGAATTGAAACGGTCTGTTGCAATCTGATTTAAAAAGTATTCATTAACGAAGAGAAATATAGCTAAGAAAAAACCGATAATGGCAAATAACCAAAAAAACTGTCCATTAAATTTTTTATTCATAAGAAAATTAAGTTTATTTACGTTAAGTAAAAATAAATTTTAAACCAGCAATAATTATAACAAGCCCTAATGTCTTTTTAACAGCTAATTGATTAAGTTTCTTAATTCCTAAGTGTGTTCCAATCAAAGTTCCTATGAGCACTGCAAAGATATAAATAAATATTTCACCTGGAACTGAATGTACAGAGGAAATATTACCTAGCAAACCTGAGATAGAATTAAATAAAATAAAAACTGCAGCGGTTCCAGATGCACCTTTGACGCTCGTCCATCCTAAAAAAATAATTAGTGGAGATAAAAAAATACCTCCTCCAGTACCTGTAAGACCTGAGAGTAAACCAATTAAAACACCTATACATACACCCCAAAAAACATTTGTATTCTCATTTTTATTTAACTTATTGTCTTTAAAAAAACTAAACATAAGCTGTAACCCAGCAACAATCAAAATTAATCCAACTAAAGGCTTATAAAGCTCTGATGGCAATGATGTATAGCCACCAATAAAAGCTGCCGGGATAGAGCCTGAAACAACTGGAATTAGAACTTTTAGGCTAAATAGCTTGTGCTTTATAAAGCGAATGCTAGCGATAGATGAAACTACAATATTTAAAATTAGGCCTATAGGTTTTATTATGCTTATAGGGGTACCTGTTAACGCCATAATTGCAATATAAGCAGAAGCTCCCCCATGACCAACAGAAGAATATAAAACCGAGCCTATGAATAGCAAAAAGGCTGTAAATGAATTGGCTATTAAATACTCTATTTTAAAATTTCCATTCAAATAAAGATTAGTGAAAAATATTTATTGGTCGGAGCGGTGAGATTCGAACTCACGACCCCTTGCACCCCATGCAAGTACGCTACCAGGCTGCGCTACGCCCCGAATAAAATTATATGATTATTTTAAGATCTTTAAAATGTCACCCAGCTGACCCTTAAAATTATTTAAGTCGTTAAATGTTTCCGTTGTCGAACTGGTGGCTAAAGGTAATTCTGATTGTGATTTTTGAATTTCTTCTTCCGAGATAACTTCCTTGATAAATTGACGGTTAGAAAGCTTAGCTTTAGCTCCTTGTATTGTAAAACCTTCAAAATAAAGTAATTGACGAATCTTTCTAATAAGAAGTATTTCATCCTTCTGGTAATACCTTCGGTTACCTCTTCTTTTGCTTGGTTCTAATTGCGTAAATTCTTGCTCCCAATATCTCAGCACATGGGGTTTTAAATCGCAAAGTTTGCTCACTTCACCAATAGCAAAATAACGCTTTTGAGGAAGAGGAGGTAAATCTTTTTTATGCTTGCTTTCCAGAATTGCTCTCTTCTACATTTGACTTAAGCTTTTGGCTGGAATGGAAAGTTACAACTCTTCTTGCTTTAATTGGAATCTCTTCACCAGTTTTTGGATTTCTACCTGGTCTTTCAGACTTTAATCTCAATTCAAAATTTCCAAAACCGGATAGCTTTACACTTTCTCCTTTTTCGAGAGAAGATCGTATTTGTTCAAAAAAAGCCTCAACCATTTCTTTAGCTTCAGTTTTATTCAAACCAACTTTTTCAAAGATTATTTCAGCAAGCTCTGCTTTAGTTAGTGTCATTAAATTATCAATAGTTTTAAATTAATTTTAGAGCTATCTGAGGTGGGCATTGTATTGCTGATGAAGAACCTTTAAGGCATTCTTAACAATATTATTCACTTGCTCCTCTTCAAGCGTTTTATAAGTATCTTGCATAAGTATAAGAAATGCAATACTTTTTTTATCTTTTTCTATATTTTCGCCCTCATAAACATCAAAAGCCTTAATCTCTCTTAAATGTTTTATATTTGCTTTTTTTACTGCTTGAACCATATCATCAACAGCAATATTTTTATCAACCACAACTGAAATATCTTTTCTAACTGGTAAAAGCTTTGAGGGTATATTAAATTCATTAATTACTTTTTTTCTAAGTGGCTCAAGATCGATCTCAAATAAAAATACATCTTCTTGAACACCAAAATTTTGCTTCCATTTAGGGTGTAACTGACCCACCCACCCAACTGGCTTATTATTTTTCAAAATACAAGCTGATTTTCCCGGATGCAATGATCCCGGCGTATCCTTCTTTTTAAATTTAAGCTCACCTTCGGAGAGAGTTTCTAAATCTCCTTTTACATCATAGAAATCAATTTTTTTTTCTTTGATACCCCACTGTTCAGGTTGTGAGCTTCCATATAAGACTCCGGATAAAACTTGTTTTTCAGTATAGCCACTATTGGATTTCGTGTAGGACGAAGCTATTTCAAAAAGCCTGATTTGTGTTTGCCCTCGATTAATATTATAGAGCAGAGCCTCAACATGACTGCCCCACAACTTGGACCTCATAACATTCATTTGCAGAGCAATTGGATTATTAAGTTTTATTAAATTATTATTTTCATGGAATTCTTTTTCAACACTTTCTTCAATAAAGCTATAACTTACTATTTCATTGTATCCAAGAGATGCCATAGCAATCTTGATGTCATATAAAGATCTATTACTTGAATCTGAGCCAAGCATCTCTGAATTTGTTAACGGTGGTATAGCCTCAATTTTATCAAAGCCATATATACGAATAACTTCCTCGACAAGGTCTTCTTCTATACTTATATCAAACCTATAGCTTGGGGGCTTGACATTAAATCCACCCTCACATTCCTCAAAGCTAAATTTAAGTGCAGTTAAAGTTTTATTTATTTCATTTTTATCAATATCCAAGCCTAAAACTTGAAGGACTTTTTCTGTTCTAAGGTTTATTATTTTTCTTTCTGGCAGTTTACTTCTCTCTTCAAGTACATTTGAAGCCTCACCTCCACAAAGATCAATAATATATGATGAAGTCTCATCAAGTGCATTAATTGTTTGTTGAAAATCAATGCCCCGCTCAAAGCGGTGAGATGATTCAGTATTCAGACTATGTCTTCTAGCAACACCTGCTAAGCCCAGCGGGTTAAAGAAGGCAGATTCTAGCAATAAGTTAGTTGTATCTGCTGTTACGCTTGACTCAAGTCCACCCATTATTCCAGCTAGCGCCAATATATTTTTATCATCAGCAATTACCAACTCATCACCAAAAAAAGTAATTTTCTGATGATTAAGCAGCAGAAGCTTTTCGCCTTTATTTGCATTTCTAACCTGAATATCACCTTTTATTTTATCAAAATCAAAAGCATGCATTGGCTGACCATGTTCCAACATCATATAATTTACAATATCAACTACAGGATTTATTAGATCTATGCCTCCCCTTTCCAATCTCTCCTTTAACCATTCTGGTACTTCTTTTTTATTATCAAATTTTTGTATTTTTCGTAGGCCATATAGTGGACAATTTATATCATTTTTTACATTAATTTTTATATCTAAAATATTGTTTTCATGTATTTCTTTTTTTATATTTTTAATATAATTAAAATTAGTCATAGCAGATATTTCTTTTGCGATACCTCTCATGCTTAGACAGTCTGGACGGTTTGGTGTAATCGACAAATGATATATTTGATCATCTAGAGAAAGACAATTCTTTATAGTTTCTCCAACTTTACTATTTTCATTTAACTCTAAAATTCCTTCAGATTCATTTGAAATATTTATTTCTTTTGCGGAACATAACATACCACTAGAATCAACGCCTCTTAGTTTTGCTTGTTTAATTTCAAATTTATCCAACTTTGTACCTACTCTTGCACAAGGAATCTTGATACCGACTCTTGCATTTGGAGCGCCACAAACAATTTGAAGATTTTCCTTTTCTCCAACATTAACTTGGCAAACATTTAGACGGTCGGCATTGGGATGTTTTTGTATCTCAATAATCTCACCCACTACAACAAGATCAGATATTAAAGACAGATCTTCAATTTCTTCAACCTCGAGTCCCCCTTGAGTTAATATATCGCTTAACTTAATTTCGTTTAAATCTTTATCGACGAATTCATTGAGCCATTTTTTAGAAAATTGCATGCTTAGACCTTAAATTGATTCAAGAAACGGATATCATGATTAAAAAATGGCCTAAGATCATTAATACCATACTTCAACATTGCCAATCTCTCGACACCTAAACCAAATGCAAACCCTTGAAATAAATCATGATCGATTCCTGCTTGTGACAAGACATTGGGATGAACCATACCGCAACCCCCTATTTCCAACCAACCTCCATTCCATTCCATGTCAATTTCAGCGGATGGTTCTGTAAATGGGAAAAATGATGGCCTAAATCTAATCTTTAATTTATCATTTTCAAAGAATTTCTGTAGAAAGCTTTGTGTAACCCACTTTAAATTTGCAAAACTTATTTTTTTATCAATCCATAAACCTTCTATTTGATGGAACATAGGTGAATGTGTCGCATCTGAATCCACTCTATAGACCCTTCCTGGTGAAATAATTCTTAAAGGAGGAGGATTATTTTCCATATACCTAATCTGAACAGATGATGTATGTGTTCTTAAAACATACTCTTTGTTCAAATAAAAAGTATCGTGCATCGCTCTGGCTGGATGGGACTCTGGTATATTTAAGGCTGTGAAGTTATGATAATCATCTTCAATTTCTGGTCCATCGGCTGAACTAAACCCTATTGAATTGAAAATTGACTCGATTTTTTTTATGGTAATTGATATTGGATGAAGTGTCCCCTTATTTTGTTTTTTCCCATCCAAGGTAACATCAATATTTTCATTTTTAAGTTGATCGTTCATTAGTTGAACTTGAATCTCTGATTTTCTATCCCCTAGTGCTTTCTCGATAGATTTTTTTATTTCATTTATCAGACTGCCAACTATTGGTTTTTCTTCGCTTGGTAGGCTTGATAACCCTTTCATTGCTTCAGTTAAAGGACCCTGCTTTCCAAGATACTTAGACTTAACATGATCTAAATCAGAGAGTTCAGATACTTTTGAAAAGTCATCTTTTGCTTGTTGAATTAATTTTTTTAATTCTTTCATAATATTTAATTATAATTAAAAAAGGAGGCTTAAAGCCCCCTTTTATAATTTTATTTAAGTTAGGCAGCTCCGAGGCTTGATTTTGCAATGTCTACAAACTTTGCAAAAGCAGGCTTATCAAACACAGCCATATCCGCTAAAACTTTTCTGTCTACCTCAACAGAAGCCTTCTTTAATCCGTTCATAAATCTACTGTAGTTCAAGCCACACTCTCTGGCTCCTGCATTAATTCTTGCAATCCAAAGAACCCTAAATATTCTCTTTTTTTGTCTTCTGTCACGATAGGCGTACTGACCTGCTTTCATGACTGCTTGTTTTGCTACTCTGTATACATTTTTTCTTCTTCCACGAAAGCCTTTTGCAGCGTCAAAAACTTTTTTATGTCTTGCTTTGGCAGTTACGCCTCTTTTTACTCTTGGCATAGCATACTCCTTAGCGTGTTGGCATCATCGAACGAACTCTTTTTGAGTCGGTTGACGAAATAATTGTTGTACCTCTAAGATTTCTCTTTTGCTTTGTTGTCTTTTTGGTAAGAATATGACGTAGGTGCGAATGGGTTCTCTTAATTAAGCCATTACCGAGAAACTTGAAACGTTTCTTAGCACCACTTTTGGTTTTCATTTTTGGCATTTTTTTCTCCTTATTGTTATTTATAAAAGTGCTTCGGCATGCCTATTAGCCTTATCACAAATATTTACTACTTTTCTTCTGCTTCTTTTTCCTCATTTACTTCATCCGTTTTAGCTTTACTATTAGCTTTTGGATTTTTATGTGGCTGCAGAACCATTACCATTTGTCTCCCTTCCATTTTGGGAAACTGCTCAACAACTGCATAATCCAATAAATCTGCTTCTACCCTTTTTAATAAAGCCAATCCCAGTTGCTGGAAAGTAATCTCTCTTCCTCTAAATCTTAAGGTGACCTTAACTTTGTCTCCAACCGTCAAAAAGGCGATGATTTTACGTAACTTAATGTTGTAATCACCATCATCTGTTCCAGGTCTAAACTTGATTTCTTTAACCTGAACATTTTTTTGTTTCATTCTAGCTGCATGCATTTGTTTACTTTGTGCATACTTATACTTACCAAAATCCATTAACCTACATACAGGTGGTGCTGCTTTTGGTGCAATTTCAACTAAGTCTGTATCGAGTTCTTCTGCTTGTGCGAATGCTTCAGCTAGATTAACAATCCCAAGCGCTTCTCCCTTAACACCTACTAACCTTATTTCTTCAGCAGTAATATCACGGTTAATGCGAACATTCTTATCAAGCGCTATAACAAACTCCCTAAATTTTTTTAATCAAATAAAACATTTAAGATTTATCAGAAATCTCTTTTTTTAAATTCTTTACCAACGCATCTAAAGTCATTGAACCAAGGTCTTCACCCTTTTGATTTCTTACTGAAACTTGGTTATTTTCCTTTTCTCTGTCTCCAACAACCAAAATGTAAGGAACTCTCTGAATGCTATGTTCGCGTATTTTATAGGTAATCTTCTCATTTCTCAAGTCTGATTTACATCTGATATTATTTCGCTTTAACGACTCTGTAACTTCATTAGCATAACCGCTATGTGCATCTGCAATATTTAACACGATTACCTGTATTGGTGACAACCATAGAGGCATAAATCCGGCATAGTGTTCTATCAAAATTCCAATAAATCTCTCCATTGACCCTACAATTGCCCTATGAAGCATCACAGGATTTTTTCGGCTATTATCCTCCGAAATATATTCCGCTCCTAATCTCTCTGGTAAATTAAAATCAAGCTGGATCGTGCCACATTGCCATATTCTACCCAAGCTATCTTTAAGAGAATATTCTATCTTTGGCCCATAAAAAGCCCCCTCACCTTCTTGCAAAGTATATTTGATCCCTGTCTCTTTAAGCGCTTCCTCTAGGGCCAGTTCAGCTTTTTCCCAAATATCATCCGTTCCTACTCTTTTTTCAGGTCTTGTTGATAGCATTACCAAAACATTATCAAAGCCAAAATCTGCATAGACCTCATATAACATTTTACTAAAATCCTTCACCTCACTTTTTATTTGTTCTTCGGTACAAAAGATATGAGCATCATCTTGAGTAAATCCCCTGACCCTTAATAAACCATGAAGGGCTCCAGAAGGCTCATTACGATGACATGAACCAAATTCTGCCAACCTAAGGGGTAAGTCTCTATAACTGTGAAGGCTATTATTAAAAATTTGAACATGCCCAGGACAGTTCATAGGTTTTACTGCGTACTCTCTATTCTCTGAAGCGGTCGTAAACATATTTTCATGATAATTGTCCCAATGCCCTGAGCTTTTCCACAGCTCTTTATCAAGAACTGTAGGTGTTTTGATTTCTTCGTAACCATAGTCAAGAAATTTTTGACGCAGATAATTTTCAGTTTCAAGCCAAATTGACCATCCTTTAGCGTGCCAAAAAACCATACCAGGTGATGTATCTTGCATATGAAAAAGGTTTAATAACTTCCCGAGCTTACGGTGGTCTCTTTTTTCAGCTTCTTCTAATCTTGTTAGGTAATCTTTTAATTCATCCTTGTTATTCCAAGCAGTGCCATAAATTCTCTGTAGCATTTCATTTTTTGAATCACCTCTCCAGTAAGCACCAGCAAGCTTCATTAATTTAAAAACTTTTAACTTTCCTGTTGATGGAACATGAGGACCTCTGCATAGATCGGTAAAGTCTCCTTGTTCGTAAAGAGAAACTTCCTCCCCTTCGGGTATAGAAGAAATTATTTCAGATTTATATTTTTCACCGATAGAATCAAAATAATCAATTGCGGCCTGTCTTTGCATTACCTTTCTATTAATTTCAATATTTTGCTTAGCAAGTTCACTCATTTTTTTTTCAATTCGAACTAAATCCTCAGGAGTAAATGGACGCTTGTAAGAAAAATCATAATAAAATCCATCCTCTATAACAGGTCCAATAGTTACTTGAGCTTCAGGGAAAATATTTTTTACGGCTTGAGCTAATAAGTGTGCAGCAGAGTGTCTAATAACATCAAGGCTTTCAGAGCTTTTTGAAGTAATAATAGATAGGCTTGTGTCTTCAGTAATCTCATAACTCAAATCCACTAATTGGTTTTGAATTTTTCCTGCTAACGCCGCTCGAGCTAAACCTTCACCAATATCTTTGGCAACATCAGCAATAGATACAGCCTGATTATATTTTTTTACTGAACCATCAGGGAGCGTAATATTTGGCATATATTAATAAAGTAAATAAAAAAATATTTTATAAGGTTTTACACAATCAAGATAGCATTATCTATCTGTTGGTAGGCACGATTGGATTCGAACCAACGACCCCCACAATGTCAATGTGGTGCTCTAACCAGCTGAGCTACGCGCCTATAATTAATGGGCTATTCTATACTAGGGTGAAGTCTGAATCAAATAAGCTGTGGCCTTATAAAAAATCTTTTTCCTCATTAAGAAGTTTTTTATAACCAAGCTTATAACTTGGAAATTTATATTTAAATTTAAGAGTGGGAATGATGAGTGACCTTAGACGTTTACCTAAAATAGGTCTTAAGTTTGACTTACTATTTTCATTCAAATTAAGTTGTTGCCTTATCCAATTTAATAAATCATATAATCTAACAGGATCTTTATCAGATAGAAGGTAAAGCTTTTCAGGGACTTCATTGTTTAGGCATTGCGTGATTAAAAATAGAATGAATCTGGCTGCATCCTGTTCATTTACTCTGTTCGTCCATCTATCAAATTCTGGCCATCGAGCTATATCTTGTGACAAATTAATCATGTAATTTCTTCCTGTCCCATAGATACCTGAGAGCCTTATGACTGTATAGTTAAAATCAACTGACTCCATTAATCTCTCAGCTTCAAGCAAAATAATACCCCTATAATTTTCTGGAGCAGTTTCTGAAAATTCATCTATAAATTGACCTGAATTTTCTCCATAAACACTTGTACTTGAAATAAAGAAGAGGTGTTGAAAATTTTTGCTGTATTTTGTTGATTCAATAACTTGCTTCAAACCATCGACATAGTTTTTTTGGTAGCTCTTTTCTGATGGGCTATCTGATGATAAGCAATAAATAATAAAGTGGGGTGAAAAATTTTTTACCTTATCAAAAAATGATTCCTCAAATATATCCTGCTCTAAAATTTTTAAATTAGTTGAAGTTATTTTTTTTCTTTTAAGGCCAATTAAGTCTAGGGGCATATCTTTCGCAAATAATCCTACTTGCTGTCCTAGCTTTCCGCAACCGACAATCAGTAATCTTTTATTTTTTACTTCCAAATGACCTTGTAAATGAAGCCAGGAAATGAAAATACCAAAAAAAGGAAAAATGTGACCGCATAAAACTCCCAATCCTGAGAGTGCACATTTCCTATAGATTTTTTTTCAACAAAAAAGAATATCAAGCCAAGTAAAAAATACATACATACAATCTCAATGAAGATGACTGGCAATTTTTTTGGTTTCTTTAAGGTTTTAAAAATTAAAAAAGATTTATTGAGCCATGGTAAATTGGCAGCGACGATAGAAATAAAAAATAGCAACCAAATTAACATTACAAGCTTCCCCCTACTGCTAACGCACTAATACTCATTAAAGTTTTAGGAAAAATACCTAGAACTAACAAACCGCCCGCATTAATTGTTAAGACAGAAAGCATCGGTAAAGAAGTTTTTGTCTTAAGCTTTTTATCTGATTTTTCAAAATACATTAATCTGATAATCCTGAGGTAATAATACATGCCTATTAATGCCATAATTATTGCTACTACAGCCGGCCAAATAACTTCTTGATCTATCACAGCCTGAAGCACAGAAAATTTTGCATAAAATCCAATCGTTGGCGGTATGCCGGCAAGGCTAAACATAACTATCATCATTAAAAAAGCTTCCCATGGTTTTGTTTGGCTCAAACCTTTGAGATCGTCAATAAATTCGATTGATTTTTGCGTATTTGATAAAAGGATAATAAGTCCAAAAACAGCAAGCGTCATCATAATATAAGTTGTTAGATAAAAAATTGAGGCCTGCACTCCACCAATTGTTCCAACATAGAAACCAAGCAAAATAAATCCAATATGAGAAATGGTTGAGTAGGCTAACATTCTTTTAATTTTTTTCTGGGCTATCGCAGTAATATTACCAATAATCATTGATAGTATTGCCATAATTAATAACATTTGTTGCCAATCAACTATTAAATAATCCAAGCCTTGAAAGAGAAATCGGATTAACATTGCAACGGCAGCAAACTTCGGAACGGTGCTTATCATCATGGTAACAGGTGTAATAGAGCCTTCATAAACATCAGGTACCCACATTTGGAAAGGGACCGCACCCAACTTAAAAGCTATTCCGACAACAATAAATACCAATCCAAATACTAGTAATTCTGAATTAATTTCTTGTGTTTGAATAATATTGCCAATTGTATAGAGATCTAGTGAACCCGAGAATCCATATAACATTGACATTCCATAAAGAAGAAGACCGGAAGCTAATGCGCCCAAAACAAAATACTTAATCGCCGCCTCATTTGATTTTTTATCATCTCTATTAAGCGCTATAAGGGCATACAAACTTAAAGAAAGTAACTCTAAACCCATATACATCAATAATAAGTTCCTACTTGAAATCATCAACATGACACCTAAGAGTGCAAAAAGGGATAGGCTGAAATATTCCCCAGTTAGTAATTTTTTATTAAGCAGATAGTTTCTGCTGTAAATAAATACAATAGACAAAGTAATGAAACTCATCATTTTTAAAAACAGAGCAAGGCTATCAAAAACAAACATATCTTTAAAAGCAAATTGTGGTTCGCTAAAACCAAGCGATGCTGTTAACAGACCTGCAACAAGAAGGGTGAGTTGAGATAAACCATAAATCAAATGCTTATTTTTATCTTGAATAAATAAATCTAACAACAATATAAGCATTGCCATAAGAGCTACAAAAATCTCAGGGGACAATAAAGTCAATTGTGATATTAAGTTACTCATAAGACACCTACCTTAGAAAAACTTACCAACTCAATAAATTGCATAACCGACGAATTTGTAATGTCTGAAATTATTTTGGGATAAACACCCACAAAAATGATTAACGAGGCAAGCGCCCCAAGAATCATGACCTCTCTTGCATTGATATCTGATAGTTTTGCTACAGCTGCGTTACCTATATCACCATAAAAAACTCTTTTAATTAGCCATAGTGAGTACGAAGCTCCTAATATTAATGTGGTTGCTGCAATAAAGGCTATCCAAAAATTTTCCTTCATCGAACCCAAAATAACCATGAACTCTCCAACAAAACCTGAGGTACCCGGAAGTCCTGCGTTTGCCATTGCGAAGAAAACAACAAATGCTGTAAACAATGGCATTTTATTGATTACACCACCATAATTTTTTATTTCTCTCGTATGGGTTTGATCATAAAGTATGCCAACACATATAAACAAAGCAGCCGAGATAAAGCCATGAGAAATCATTTGAATATAGGCCCCTTCAACAGCTAATGGAGATACTAAAAATAAACCTAAGGTAACAAATCCCATATGAGATATTGATGAATACGCTATTAATTTTTTCATATCCTTTTGAATTAAAGCTACAAGTGCAATGTAGACGATAGCAACTAGTGACAACGAAATCATAAGGGGCTTAAGTAATAAAGTGGCATCAGGAGCAATGGGCATTGCGAAACGAATGAAACTATACCCGCCCAGTTTTAACATAATCGCTGCTAATATTACTGAGCCTCCTGTTGGTGCTTGTACATGGGCATCAGGGAGCCATGTATGTAAAGGCCACATTGGAATTTTGACCGCAAAAGCCATAAAAAAAGCAAGAAAAATGAGGATTTGCGCTTCCAAAGAAATAGGTAAGTAGTAGTAGTCAATAATTGAAAAGGTTCCACTTTTAAAATAGAGGTACAAAAAAGCCAATAACATTAATAGCGAGCCTAAAACTGTGTATAAGAAAAATTTGATGGTTGCGTAAATTCTATTTGGGCCACCCCAAATTCCAATTATTAAAAACATTGGAATCAACATTGCCTCCCAAAAAATATAGTATAAGATTGAATCGAGAGCACAAAAAACACCAATCATTAATCCGGACATAATCAAGAAAGCACTGTAATAGCTTGCAGATTTAAATCTTTGTGATTGATATGAAATCAAAATAACCATAATGGTCATAAAGCTAGTTAAAAGGATCAGTGGAACTGAAAATCCATCAACTCCAAGGTGATAGTTAATATTGAATGGCGTAATCCAATGATGAAACTCTTGAAATTGAAAGGTTGATAAAGTGGTATTAAAGTTTTTGTAAATAGGAATAGTTACGATAAAAGAAACAAGAGCACCCAATAAAGCAAGATAATTAATTTTTCTTGTGCTTAATTTTTTATTTAAAAGGAGCAATAAGATACCAAAAAATATTGGAGACCAAATTGCGATTGATAAAATATGATTCTCTATCACCCTAAGTTCTCACAAAAAATGTAATTAATAAAAATAATCCGATGATCATAAAAAAGGCGTAATGATATATATAGCCACTTTGAATTAGTTTTAGTTTGTTAGCAAAATAAGCAACTAACCTGCCAGATCCATTAACGAATGTGTGATCGATAATTTTTATATCTACCTTGCTTGATAAAAAATTTCCGAGTTTTAAAATACCCTTGGCGATAAATTTTTCATTAAAAGCATCAAAACCATAATTATTTTTTAAAATACTCTTCAAAGGTGTAGGAAATTGAAAATTAATTTTTATTTTTTTTATGAACAATGCCCATGCTAATAAAACACCAGCTATCGCAAACCATAGAGGAAGTGTAAATAAGCTATGAACTGCCATTGGTAATACCCCATGATAACGACTTGCAAGCAAATCCATATTGGTATGAATTTTGTTATTAACGGTTATATTGCCATCAAAGAAATTGCCATATACCAATGGGTCTATCAAAATCAAACCAATAAAAATAGATGGGATAGCCAATATAACCAAAGGGATAGTAATAATTTTTGAGCTTTCAATGGGGTACTCCTTTCTCTTTAGGCCATGCTCATTTTTCTTACGACGTATATTATGCCAATTTTCCTCACCACAAAAGACTAAAAAATAAAGCCTAAAACTATAAAGTGCTGTGAAGAACACTCCGAATACTAATGCGTAGTAAGCAAAATTAGCTCCCCATGCTGAACTTAAGCTTGCTGCTTCAATAATCGTTTCTTTTGAATAAAACCCAGAGAATAAAGGGGTACCTATTAGAGATAAGGAGCCAATTAAAAAAGTGAGGGCAGTCACAGGCATGTATTTTTTTAACCCTCCCATTTGGGTTATATCTTGATCATGATGCATTCCGATAATTACAGAGCCCGCCCCTAAAAAAAGTAATGCTTTGAAAAAAGCATGGGTGAGCAAATGAAAAATAGCTACAGAATAAGCAGAAACACCTAATGCAACCGTCATGTAACCTAACTGTGATAATGTTGAGTAAGCAATTATTTTTTTAATATCGTTTTGAACAATACCTAAAATGCCCATTGATATTGCAGTGATTGCTCCGATAACAATTACTAACGAAAGAACAAAATCTGATAATTCAAATAATGGAGACATACGTGCCACTAAATAAATGCCTGCAGTAACCATAGTAGCTGCATGTATCAATGCAGAGATTGGCGTTGGTCCTTCCATAGAATCCGGCAACCAAACATGCAAAGGAACTTGAGCAGATTTTCCCATCGCACCTATAAATAAGCAGACTCCTATTACAGTAACCAATGAAATTGAAGTATTGAATAAAACTATATCTTGTGAATACAGAGCAGGAAGTCTATTAAATACTTCCTGATAGTCCAAAGTACCAAACCAAAACATGATCAAAGCAACACCGAGTATTAAACCAAAATCTCCCACTCTATTAACTAAAAAAGCTTTTAGATTTGCATAAATTGCCCTTGGTTTTTTATACCAAAACCCTATTAACAAATAAGAGACTAGTCCAACAGCCTCCCAACCAAAGAAGAGTTGTAAAAAATTATTGCTCATCACTAGCATCAGCATTGCAAAGGTGAAAAGAGAGATGTAACTAAAAAATCGACTAAAACCACTATCATCTTTCATGTAGCTGATTGTATAGATATGGACCATAAGAGAGATAAAAGTAACAATTACCATCATGACAGCAGAAAGAGTATCAATTAAAAAACCAACTTCAAATATGTAGCCTCCAGATGCAAGCCAGGTATATACAGTTTCATTTAATTTAAAACCGAAAAGTGTAAGGTAAAGCGAATAAACTGACAAAGCAAACGCAATGGATACGCCAAAAATAGGAACTCCGAAGGAAAAGTATTTTGGTAATTTTTTACCAAAAAGCCCTACAAAGCATGCTGCAAATAATGGAGCTAAAGGTATGACGGTTAGAATATTTAATATTGTCATTGTCACCCTTTCAATCGATTAATGTCTTCAACATCAATTGAACGGTTATTTCTAAAGACGATGATAATAATTGCAAGTCCAATTGCCGCCTCTGCTGCTGCGACAGTCAAAATAAAGAAGACAAATATTTGACCTGCAATATCACCTAAATAATAACTAAATGCAATAAAGTTCATATTGACCGCAAGCAACATCAACTCAATCGCCATCAAAAGTATGATAATGTTCTTTCTATTTAAAAAAATTCCTACAACACCTATCATAAAGAGCATGGCAGCCAAAATTAAAAAATGAGATAAATTAATCAACTTCTTTTAACTCTCTTTTTTATTTTGGTTTTGTTTATCCCCATATCAACCATTTTAAGTCGATCAGATTTTTTGACACTAATTTGTATGGCTGGATCAATGCCTTTATGCATTTTTTTTCCTCTCAATGTAAGTGCAATAGCTGCGATGATTGCGACTAAAAGTATTATGGCTGCAATTTCAAAAGGTAAGATGTAATCACTGTATAGTACTTCACCTATTGCATCTGTATTGCTCTTTATAGGCGCTTTAAATAATGCTGGAGTCTTAAAAAAAGGCTTATTAAGAACAAGAATAATCTCAGTCAACATAATGATTGATACAAAGCCTATAGCGGGAAAGTAATTCCAAAATCCTTTTTTCATTACCTCAGTATTGATATCAATCATCATGATGACAAATAAAAATAAAACCATCACTGCGCCAACATATACAAGTACAAGTGCAATAGCTAAGAATTCTGCTTGTAGCAATAACCATAAACCGGCCGCGCTAAAAAAAGAAAGTACAAGAAATAATGCTGATAAAATTGGATTTTTAGAAGTAATAACTTTGATAGCTGAGAAAAGTAAGATAAAGGAAAAAAAATAAAAAACAACAGAAGAATAGTCCATCACCTATAACTTTCCTCTTCTTTTCTGTCCTTTGCGATTTGATCTTCGTATTTATCACCAACCTTTAACAGCATTTCTTTTGTATATACCAAATCTCCTCTTTCCTCACCGTGATAGTCCAAAATTCGAGTTTCTACAATAGAATCTACTGGGCATGATTCCTCACAAAACCCACAGAATATACATTTGGTCAGATCAATATCATATTGCGTCGTTCTTCTTGTATTATCCTCTCTCATTTCAGATTTGATTGTAATAGCCATTGCGGGACATACAGCCTCACAAAGCTTACATGCAATACAACGTTCTTCGCCATTAGGATATCTTCTCAATGCATGTAAACCTCTAAATCTAGGGGATTGAGGAGTGCGCTCTTCAGGGTATTGAATAGTTATTTTCTTTGAAAAAAAATATCTGCCAGTTAGTCCAAGACCAATAATTAACTCATATAGCGTTAAACTTTTCAAATAGTGTTTTATTTTTTTAAACATATTTTTTAATGAAACATCTCCCGATATGGTGTTTGCATCATAAACCCAACAAAAATTATCCAAAATATAGTGATAGGAATAAATATTTTCCAGCCTAGTCTCATAATTTGATCGTATCTGTATCTAGGAAATGTTGCTCTAAACCACAAGAAAAAGAAGAGCAAGAAAGCGACTTTTAATAATAACCATACAATACCATCAGGGAAAAAATCAAAAGGAGACAGCCATCCCCCTAAAAACATCAACGCAGCAAGCATTGATACAAGAATCATATTTGCATATTCAGCAAGAAAGAATACTGCAAAGGCCATGCCAGAATATTCGACGTGGAAGCCAGCCACAATCTCAGACTCACCTTCTGCTACATCAAAAGGAGCTCGGTTAGTCTCAGCAACTGCACTTATAAAATAAATAATAAATAGAGGGAAAAGTGGCCAAATATACCATTGTAAAATACCCCCAGATTGACCAATAACAATTTCACCTAAGTTTAGGCTATTTGCACACATTAAAACACCGACTAATGTAAAGCCCATTGCTATTTCATACGAAACAATCTGTGCAGCTGAGCGCAAGCTACCTAAAAAAGCATATTTTGAATTTGAAGCCCAACCAGCAATGATGACGCCATAAACAGCAATCGATGTCATCGCTAAAACATAAAGCAGTCCTGCGTTGATATCAGACAAAACAAGCTCTGCATCGAATGGTATTACAGCCCAAGCCGCAAAAGCTGGTGCAATAGTTAACACTGGTGCGAGGAGGAATAAAAAATTATTTGATTTTGTAGGATGGATTATTTCCTTAAACATCAACTTCAATGCATCCGCTATAGGTTGAAGAAGGCCGAAGTATCCAACTCTATTTGGTCCTAATCTACCCTGCATAAAACCGATCACCCTTCTTTCAAAGTATGTTAAATAAGCGACTGAAATCATCAATGGAATTACAATTGCCATAATTTTTAAAATTGTCCAAAGCGTTGTACTAAAAATTTCAGGTAGCTGTGTAAAAATATTTTCCATAAGCATTAGGCTTTTTTAATTTTCACTTTATTGTGCATGCCCAGGGAAAATGTTTCATCTTGCTTTCCAAAAATAGCGATCACATTTGAACAAACATTTTCATCTGCTTTAACGTTAATTAAAACTTCAGCTTCAGATGAAGAAATCATAATTTTTTGACCATCTATTAAACCCTTCTTAAGCATTGTAGAAGGATTAATTAAGCAGCAGTTTTGATTTTTTTTATTTTTATGCAGCGAGGAGGCCCTTCTAACAATCATATCTGAGTCATTCGCCTTAATAAGATTTAGTGTTTCAAGGCCTTTCGTAATTTTACTCGGCTTAAAATCTATAAGGATATATTCATTTTTTTTATCCAACTCAATCATCGCATCAGCTTTCACGTCTTCAGATGAGTCATATAAAAAACCTTCAAATTGTAAAAAATTTGCTAATACTCTTAATATTTTCCAACCTGGCCTTGCTTGTCCGAAGGGAGGTGTTACTGCAGAAAATGATTGTATTCTTTTCTCCATATTCATAAATGTCCCAGATGTTTCAGTAAATGGGGTCATTGGTAAAACGACATCAAACTCTTTAAAAGAATCAGATATATATGGAGAAATTGCTAAATTAAATTTTGCATTTTTAAGTGCATCATTTATTTTTTTGGGTGAATGATAATCATACAATGGATCAAAATTCATCATTATGTATGCTTCTTTTTTTTGACTCAAAATTTTATCTGTTGATATATTGTTTGAATTTAAATTGAGTTCATTTAATCCAACACTATTTGCATCACCCGGCAAGAGACCTAAAGTAGCTTCAGTTGCTTGAGCGATATGCATTGCAACAAACTTTATATTGTCGCCATCTTCTAAGTGTAATATTTGATGGCCTAAAAATATTGCCTTACTTTTTGTTGATAAGAGGCTTTGAGCAATTTTTTTTGTCTCATTGGATGACTTCAAAACCTTTAGAGTATTTTTTATTCCCTGAGAATTAATTTTATATTTTGTAATTAACTGAATCTCTTTTAGGATCATTAATAAATAATTTAGATACGCTGAAGGATTTACAATAATTTTTTCCAAACAATGAGTTGAATGAAAATCATCATACGAGGTAATAATTGAGAAATTATTTTTTTTATTTGCGTACCTTCTAAATCGATGTGCAAGCAATGGTTGATCATGTTTTAAATTTGAGCCGACAACCAAAATTGCATCATGGGACTCTATTTCATCAATTTTACAACCTAGCCAATTATTATTTTTAGAAAAGCTTTTTTCAAGAAGGTGATAATCAATATGAGAAGTATTTAGTTCTTTGGCAATTTTTTTTAATAAAAAACCTTCTTCCAAAGTGCTCTGTGGAGAACAAACAATGCCTATTTGATCAGATTTTTTAGTATTAATATCTGTTATATTTTTTTCAATTAGCTCGTAAGCTTCTTCCCAGTCAATCTCTTCCCATTGATTTTTTACTCTTTTTAAGGGAAGGTTAATTCTGTCTTTATGATAAAGACCTTCGTATGAAAATCGGTCCCTATCTGATATCCAGCACTCATTAATCGATTCGTTTTCTTTTGGTATGACCCTTTTAACAATGTCATCTTTCACATGAGCTTCCATATTTGAACCTAAACTATCATGACATGAAATTGTACTTCTTCTTGAAAGCTCCCAACTTCTTGCGGAATATCTAAAGGGCTTAGATGTAAGTGCTCCTACAGGACATAAGTCAATAATATTTCCGGATAATTCAGATTCAACTGATTTATCGACGTAAGCAGAAATTTCAGCATGCTCGCCCCTACCTATCAATCCTAGTTCAGCCATACCACCTACTTCCTTAAGAAACCTTACACATCTGGTACATTGAATACAGCGCGTTAAGTCAGTTGAAATTAATGGGCCAATATTTTTATCGAAGACCACTCGCTTTTCTTCGGTGTATCTTGATTTATTAGCTCCATAGGCAACGGCTGTATCCTGCAGATCACACTCACCTCCCTGATCACAAATAGGGCAATCTAAGGGATGGTTAATAAGTAAAAACTCCATTACACTTTTTTGCGTATCCTTGGTAAATTTTGATTTTGTAGAAATCTCCATACCTTCCATCACCTGGGTAGCACAAGCAGGGAGGGGTTTGGCAAAGTTCTTTACTTCTACGAGACACATTCTGCAGTTTGCAGCTACGCTGAGTTTCTTGTGGTAACAGAAACGAGGTATATCAATTCCTACCTTGTCAGCTACCTCAATAATTGATGTCTTGGGTTTAACCTCCAACACCTTCCCATCAATTTTAATCTTAATCATGAGTTAGTATCCATCATGCTTTTACCATTTTTTATAAAGTATTTAAATTCATCTTTAAAATGTTTAATAAAACTTAATACAGGCACTGCTGCTGCATCACCAAGTGCGCAAATCGTTCGTCCTGAAATTTTTTTACTGACATCTAAAAGTAGATCGATATCCTCAGGTTTACCATTACCATCGACAATTCTTTTGATTACTCTATAAACCCAGCCTGTTCCTTCTCGGCAAGGAGTGCATTGACCACATGATTCTTCATAAAAGAAATAAGACAATCTCTTAAGGGTTGTCACCATGCAGGTGGTTTCATCCATCACAATAAGTGAACCTGCACCGACACTCGAGCCTGAATTTTTTAAGCCATCATAATCAAGAGTTGCTTTCATAATTTCTGCGGCAGGAAGAACTGGTGTTGAAGGTCCTCCAGGAATTACTGCTTTTAATTTTCTTCCCTTCCAAACTCCTCCAGATAATTCTAGTAATGTTTTAAATGGCATACCCATTGGTATTTCATAGTTTCCTGGCTTTTCAATATGACCTGATACGGAGAATATCTTGGTTCCTCCTGAATTTTCTACACCAATATTTGCAAAACTTTCTCCACCATTTTGCATAATCCAAGGAATTGTCGCGTATGTCTCGGTATTATTAACATTTGTCGGTCGTCCATAGATACCATATGTTGCTGGGAAAGGTGGTTTAAATCTTGGTTGTCCCTTTTTACCCTCAATAGATTCAATGAGGGCAGTTTCCTCACCACAAATATATGCGCCGTACCCATGGAATGCATATAATTCAAAATCAAAATTTAACCCACAAATAGATTTACCCAGGAAGTTTGCTTTTTTTGCTTCAGCTAACGCTTTTTCAAATGACTCATACTCTTCCCATATCTCCCCATGAATATAGTTATATCCAACTTGCGCACCCATAATATATGCAGCGATTGTCATTCCCTCAATTAATTGATGAGGATTTTTTTTAATTATTTCTCTGTCTTTAAATGTACCCGGCTCACCTTCATCACTATTACAAACTATATATTTTATTCCAGCCGAGTCATTTGGTATGAATGACCATTTTATGCCGGTAGGAAAACCTGCTCCCCCTCTCCCTCTGAGACCAGAGATTTTAATCTCCTCAATTAATTTTTCTGGAGATATTTTTTCTTTTAAAATTCTTTGAATTTGCTTATATCCTCCAACACTTAGGTAAGTTTGTAGGCTTGATGAATTCTCTAGATTAGATGTCCTCAAGCATATAGGGAACACATCATTATCCTTTGTTACATTGTCTGGATTATTAATTAGCATTTATTTAATCTAGCTCCTCAAGGATTTGATCAACTTTTTGAGGCGTTAAAAACTCATACATTTTGTGGTTATTAATTGTCATTAAAGGTGCCCCACCGCATGCACCCATACACTCACTTTCTTTAAGGCTAAATTTACTATCCTTTGTGATCTCATTAAAATCGATATTAAGTTTTTTTCGAAGATGACATACGATATCGTCAGCCTCTCTTAAGGCACATGAGATATTTGTACAAACTGAAATTTTGTATTTTCCAGCCGGCTTTAATTCAAACATATTATAAAAAGTTGCTACTTCCATTGCTGCAATTTTTGGCATAGCTAAGTAATCTGCAGCGAATGCAATTAACTCATCTGTTAAAAAACCATTTTCAGTTTGAATTATTTGAAGCGCTGCAATAATAGCTGATTGTTTTTGGTCAATAGGGAATTTTTTTAATTCCCTATCTATTTTTTTTCTTGTAATTTTGGTCAGCACTATCTATCAATCTCCCCAAACACGATATCTTGAGTACCAATAATTGCTACTAAATCTGAGAGCATATGTCCCTTTGTCATTTCATTTATTGCCGCCAAATGTGGAAAGCCTGGCGCCCTAATTTTAAGTCGATAAGGTTTATTTGCTCCATCAGAGATGATATAGGTCCCAAATTCACCTTTTGGATGCTCTACTGCTGCATAGGCCTCACCTTTGGGGATATGAAAGCCCTCTGTAAACAATTTAAAATGATGAATCATCGATTCCATGTCCTCTTTCATTTCTGATCTAGATGGTGGACTCACTTTATTATCATTAGAAATTACTGGCCCGGGATTTACTCTGAGCCAATCAATACACTGTTTAATGATTTTATTGGATTCCCTCATCTCCTCCATTCTTACTAAATAACGATCATAACAATCCCCCTCTTTTCCGATGGGTATTTTAAAATCTAAATCACTATATGTTTCGTAGGGTTGTTTTTTTCGCAAATCCCATTCAACTCCTGAGCCCCTTAACATTGGGCCTGTCATTCCTAGCGCGACTGCTCGATCTGGATCAACAACACCAATACCGACAGTTCTTTGCTTCCAAATTCGGTTATCTGTCAGAAGTGTTTCATATTCGTCTACATAAGTTGGGAATCTTTTAGAAAAATCCTCAATAAAATCAAGCAAAGATCCTGTTCTATTTTTATTCAGTTTGTTTATTTCTGATGTGCTTTGTTTTTTTGATGGTTGAAATTGGGGCATCTTAGACGGTAAGTCTCGATATACACCGCCCGGTCGGTAGTAGGCTGCATGCATTCTTGCTCCAGACACTGCCTCGTAGCAATCAAATAAATCTTCTCGTTCTCTAAATGCATACAAGAAAACCGTCATAGCCCCGACATCAAGAGCGTGGGCACCCAACCAGAGTAGGTGATTAAGTATTCTTGTAATTTCGTCAAACAAAACTCGAATATATTGAGCGCGAATAGGTACTTTTAACTGTAATAAATTTTCTATTGTCATCACATAAGCATGCTCATTCATCATCATAGAAACGTAGTCAAGACGATCCATATAAGGAACAGATTGAAGATATGTCCTATTTTCAGCTAGCTTTTCAGTTGCCCGATGTAATAAACCAATATGAGGATCAACGCGCTGAATCACTTCACCATCCATCTCGAGCACAAGCCTTAAAACGCCATGTGCCGCTGGATGTTGTGGTCCAAAATTCATTGTATAATTTTTAATCTCAGCCACGATGAGTACCTTCATCCCGAATCAATCTCGGGACATTATTTCTCTCATCAATAGAAACAGGCTCATAAATTACTCTTTTGAGAGTTGGGTCATAACGAACCTCTACCTTCCCTATCATTGGAAAGTCTTTCCTAAATGGATGCCCAACAAAACCGTAGTCTGTCAGAAGTCTTCTTAAATCTGGGTGATCGACAAACATTAACCCAAACAAATCAAATGCTTCTCTTTCATACCAATCCGCATTAGGCCAAACTTCAGTCATTGTTGGAAATATTGGAAATTCATCATCATCAGCAAATACTTTTACCCTTAAGCGTTGATTATTGCTAAGCGATAGGAGATGACATACAACACAAAATCTTTTCTCATCTTGTGCGGCTATTTTGTATTCTTGATAATCAACACCACACAAATCTATCAGTTGTTTAAAATCAAATTCAGGCCTATCTCTTAAAAACCTTAAAGACTCAATGATATTTTTTTGATCAAAGGTAATAGTAATCTCACCTTTATCTTCATCAATGGATAACATTTTTTTCTTAAAGAAAGATTTGAGAGATTGAGTTTGTTTTTTTATACTTTGGCTCATCTTGCAATTGTATTGGTACGTTTAATTTTTTTTTGTAATTGCAAAATTCCAAACATTAATGCTTCAGCTGTAGGAGGACATCCGGGAACATAAATATCTACTGGAACAATTCTGTCACTACCCCTTACAACAGAATATGAATAGTGATAATAACCACCCCCATTTGAGCATGAGCCCATAGATATAACCCATCTAGGCTCTGCCATTTGATCATATACACGCCTTAATGCTGGAGCCATTTTATTGACAAGCGTGCCTGCAATGATCATCACGTCAGACTGTCTTGGACTTGGCCTAAAAACAACTCCAAATCGGTCTAAGTCATATCTTGATGCACCTGCATGCATCATCTCAACCGCACAACATGCCAACCCAAAAGTCATTGGCCACAGTGAACCAGTTCTTGCATAGTTGATTAAGGTATCTACGTTGGTAGTAACATAGCCTTTTTCTAATATTCCTTCGATACTCATTTATTTACTCCCAATCTAATGCACCTTTTTTCCATTCATAGATAAAGCCTACAACCAAGATAAAGAGAAATATAAGCATGGCTACAAATCCAAACATTCCAATTTTATTAATCACAACTGCCCATGGAAAAAGGAATGTAATTTCTAGGTCAAAAAGAATAAATAAGATTGCTACAAGGTAATACCTAACATCAAATTTCATTCGGGTATCTTCAAATGCTTCGAATCCGCATTCGTAGGGGGAGTTTTTTTCTTTGTAAGGCTTGCTTGTACTTAATATTTTACCGAGGATTAGAGGACCCAGCCCTATAAAAAGGCCGATAATTATGAACACTAAAATAGGAAAGTAATTTTCTAGCACAAACAGTCCTTAAATTTAAAATACCATCAAAATGGTGCCGACGGAGAGACTCGAACTCTCACGACTTTCGTCACTACCCCCTCAAGATAGCGTGTCTACCAATTCCACCACGACGGCTAAGCTAAAAAGTCATGTTAATTGGGAATATCTTGAGTATCTCCAATTTTTGACCCAAAAGGTTGCTCTTTGGTTTCAACTGATTGAGAGCTATTTTCTTTAATCTGTTCAACAGCAAAACTTGCATTTTTATTACTTGCTATATAAGCAAGGCCTATACTTGTGCAAAAGAATATAGTTACACATACTGCAGTTAGTCTCGTTACAAAATTTCCAGAGCCTTGTGCACCAAACACACTGCCAGAAGAATTTCCTCCAAATGCAGCGCCCGCATCGGCTCCTTTGCCGTGTTGAACTAAAACTAATCCTATAACCGCCAAGCTAACAGCTACGTGAATAATCGTTACAAAATTTTCCATATTTTATGTATCTTTTTTTAAATTTTAATTAAATTTTATGAATACCATTACAAATCTCATAGAATTCATTTAGGTCTAAAGATGCCCTGCCCATTAATATTCCGTCAACCCCATTAATTTCACATAATTGTACCGCATTTTTAGCATTTACACTGCCACCATAAACAATATTTACATCATCATTATCCTCAACATTTGTATTGATTAATTGCTTTATAAATTCACACATTTGTTCTATTTGGTCAGGATTTGCAGCTGAGTCAGAACCAATCGCCCAAATTGGTTCATATGCAATTATTGATCCTTTGAAAATATCTTGCCCATATAGATCAAGAATAGTTTTTATTTGCTCAGACACTACTTTTTCCATTATCCCTGCTTCACGCTCAATAAGGCTTTCTCCGATGCATAGCAGAGGAGTCATATTATATTTTTTAATGATTTTAAATTTTTCTGCAATGTTTTCATCTGATTCACAATAAGCTGTATTCCTCTCAGAATGACCGACAATTACTAATTCACCTTGAAAATCCTTAATCATTGAAGCGCTTACTTCTCCAGTAAATGGTCCCTCTAATTCCTTTGCTACGTTTTGACAACCCCACTGAATATTGGATCCTATTAAGATTTTTTGCGCTTGAAACAAATAGGGATAAGGAACACATAAGGTTATTGATAGTTCATTAAATAAGCTTAGCTTTTCCCTAAGACTTTTAAAATAGCTTTCATTAAACTCTAATGAACCGTGCATCTTCATATTGCCAATGACTATTTTTTTTGATTTTTTTTTCATTCCACAATACTTTTTATAATTATTTGAAGGTTTTTATTTCCATTAAATTCATTTGCATCAATTGAGTAAACAGCTTTTATTTTATCAGGTAGTGTCTGGTTATTATTAAAAAAAATTGCATGGTATTTATTCTCATTTTTTAGAAAACACTTCGTATGTTTTTCTCCAATAACTTCTTGATGTACCACATCAAAATTATCAACAAAAAACGGAGCTGGAAACCCTTGTCCCCAAACCTGCTCATTGATCATTTTGGCTAAAGCGTAATTAAAATTTGAAGACTCAATACTTTTATCATATTCGACTGTTTGATTTAGCAGATTAGGTGTTATGAATTCTTGGCAGATTAATTCGAATATTTCACTAAATTTTTTAAAATCATTTTTTTTAATACTTAACCCCGCTGCCATAGCATGGCCGCCAAAAGTTTGTATTAAATTGGGGTGGCGTTTAGATATTAAATCTAGTGCATCACGAAGGTGAAAGGAATCAATTGACCTCCCAGAACCCTTAATTATCTCATCATCAAAATTTGCGAATGTAATTGTCGGGCGGAAGTACTTTTCCTTCAATCGAGATGCTAATATGCCAACCACGCCTTGATGCCAATTGTCATTAGTTAAAACAATTGAATGCGATTTTTTGAAGTCCTGATCATCCAATTCTTCAATGGCAGATAAAACCATATCTGATTCTATGAGCTTCCTATTTTCATTAAATTTTATGAGTTGTTTTGCAAAACCTGAGGCACGATCTAAATTTTCTGCCAGTAAACATTGAATGCCAATCGTCATATCACTTAACCTTCCAGCAGCATTGATTTTTGGAGCAATAACAAAAGATAAGTCAGACGTCTTAAGGTCTGCTTGTTTTTTTTTCGATTCGTTAATGATTGCTTTGATTCCAAAATTGGTAGTTCCGCTTCTAATAATTTTTATCCCAGCAGAAACTAAAATTCTATTGTTAAAATCAAGCGGGACTAAATCGGCAACCGTCCCTAATGCTACTAAATCGAGTAAGTCAACTAATACAGGCTCTTGAGAGTCCTTGTTTTTTTTTCTAAATGCAATTCTTAATGCAAGTAGGACATAAAACATGACCCCAACGCCGCATAAGTTTTTACTTGGGAATGAACATTTTTTTTGATTTGGATTTACAATGAATTTAGCGTTAGGTAGTGTTTTTCCAGGTAAGTGATGGTCGGTAACGATTACATCTACTCCCACCTTATTGGCAGCCTCTACTCCATCATGACTTGCAATTCCATTGTCTACGGTAAGGATGATATCAGGTTCTTTTTTTAGCGCTAAGCTTACTATCTCGGGGGTTAATCCATAACCATATTCAAACCGATTAGGCACTATAAAATCAACATTACCGCCAAATTTTTTTAAACCAAGAACTCCACACGCACTGGCTGTCGCGCCATCGGCATCGTAGTCACCTACTATGACTATTTTTTTATTATCTGATATTGCTTGCCATAAAAACTCGCCAACCGCTATATTCGAATGAAGTAACTTGGGTGGTAGAAGTTTGTCGAGCTTGTAGTTGATCTGTTCAGTACTATCAATTTTTCTTGCGGCATAAATTCTGGCAAGGTCTGGATGAACACCAACTTCATTTAGTTTATTTTCAAGTTCGGTATCAATATTTTTTTCTTTAAGCTTCATTTAATATCTCTTGTAGCTCTTTTTTATGCCCCCAGAACTTTAATCTTCTATAGAAATTCGTTTTGAACAAAATTTTAAAGGAACCCAGGTAAAGAGAAAGGTTTAAGTTGGTGATCTTTTTTGATTTTAAATCTTCAAGGATAATTTTAAAAATATCATACTCCGTGTTTGCTTCACAGATATGATCATACAAATAACAATCTTCTTTTTCATTATCACTTTTAGTAAAAGGCTGAATTTTTATACCCTCTAAATTGAGCAGCGCTATTTTATTTAATAGCATTAGATCACTGAATACAATCTTATTTTGCCTATTAGGATTTGTATTAATTTTTTTACCTCCACCACTAAACCAAATAGAATTAATGGGATATTGATCCTTTTCTTCTCTTTTTTTGTTAGCAGAATGATCAAATAAAAACATTTGTAATTCGTTTATAAATTTACGCCACCAGACTTCATCTTGACCAAATGGTAGGAAACCTCTTTTGGGGACTTGATTGATTTCTTCTGGAAAATAAGTTGATATATTTATATTTTTTATCGTTGCAAAAAATAATTTATTTTCAAAAATAAAGAAATTTTGGTCATTATCTGAAAAGTGTTGATTGAGATCGACGCATAATGTGTTTAATTCATCAGAACTACACTCATTTTCTAAATTTTTTTCGAACTTATAATAATCTCTTTGAAGTGAAAAATAGCAGGGTGTAGCCTGAAAAAAAGTGTATTTAGAGTCTGAAGTGAATTCTTCACCTGCCAAAATAGCCGCAATAGGATAATCATTTTGTCGCTCAATATTAAAATCATTACATACTTCTGTCTCAAAGGAATTATTTTTAATTATTGAATGATCACATAATTTTATTAACTGGTTTAAATATTCACTTTGTGGGATGAAATCACATTTAATTTTATAAGAATGAGTCAAACCTTAATAACAAAAAGATAGATGAGTAAACCGAAATAAAGTAAGGCAAATATAGCTACGATGAAAAATATAAGGAATAAATTTTTGTAAATTTTTTTTAAAATAACCTTAATTTCGTTTATGTCTTTATCTATCTTCATTGAATTGGTGCCCGGGGCCGGAATCGAACCGGCACGACCGTGAGGTCGAGGGATTTTAAGTCCCTTGCGTCTACCAATTTCGCCACCCGGGCATGCCTATAAAACCTACGATGTCGCAGTTTACCACATTATATAACACTGCAAAATAACTAAAGTGAGCCCTAAAAAAGGCACACTATTTTTATTACTTGCTCAAATAACCCTTCGTAGCAGTAGATATTTTGCTTGACTAAAGTCAAGCAATATCAATACAGATAGGTTCTTTTTTGAGAGTTATTCATGTTGATAAAATGACTAAAATACTACTAGAGATTATTTCAGATCTTTACTTTAAAACTTTAAAACACATCGCCCAACTAATTAAAATTTATATTGCAGGCCCACCATCAGTTCTTGCGTTTTGATTTTACCGCCATTGATTCCGGCAGGTAAATTTGCTTGAAAGTTTCCATTTTGATCATAAACACCTACACCAGATTTTAAATTTCCTAAATTTACGTATTGGTAATTAATATCAAGAGACACATTTTCTGTCAAATCTACCAATGTTCCCGCAGCAACTTTGTAGGCAAACTGAGAAATTGTTTTACCATCTACAGTATTACCTGGGCGGTTTTCGTGAGTTGCACCCATTTTATTTTTTGAAATACCCACACCACCACCTAAATATGGCGTAATCGGGGTATTACCTAAAGAAAAGGGTTGAAAGTCATAAAACCCATTAATAAATATACTTTTGGAAGTAATATTTGCTTCCATCAAATTATTATCTGAATCTGTAGTATCCATTTCATAACCTGTTCTTTTTATTGCTTCTAGTTCTAGTCTAAAGTTGTCTGTTATATATTTACCCGCACTGATACCAAAAGCACTGCCCGTTCCTAGATCATCATCATTTAAGGTAAACACCTGTCCATTATCATAGTTCATAGTTCCTGTATCCATTGTTTTGGAGACACCGCCTTTAGGAGTAATGTAGAAACCATCCATATCTGCAGCAAAAGCGAGTGAAGGTAAGATGAATATTAAAGCGAATATGAATTTACGAATCATTTAAGTTTTCCTTGTTTTTTGAAAATTATACATGAAGTTACTTGGTTAAATTTCATTAATTAAAATGGAGGCGCGTGCCGGAATCGAACCGGCGTCTAAGGCTTTGCAGGCCTCTGCATAACCACTTTGCTAACGCGCCACTAACTAAACAAAAAAAGGGAATTCATTCCCTTTTTAATAAAAATTTGGAGCGGGAAACGAGGTTCGAACTCGCGACCTATACCTTGGCAAGGTATCGCTCTACCAGCTGAGCTATTCCCGCAAACAGAAGGCAGTATTTTAGCTATTTTTAGCATACTGTCAATGATTGTAAAATTTGTGGCTCGATACTCATTACATTTTTTTTACAGCATTTATTGATATTTTCAAATAATAAAACATTGATATAACCGTCAGTAATGCCGCAAAATATATCAGAATTTCACCTATTTTTTGTATCGGAATAAATCCAATATTTTCAAAATATAATAAAAATATAATAGCCGTCATTTGTGCGCCAGTTTTTAATTTACCAATAAATGCAACGGCAATACTTTGCGACTTTCCTAACTGCGCCATCCATTCCCTTAAGGAGCTAACCGTAAATTCTCTACCGATAATAATTAATGCAATCACTAAGTTAATTCGCCCTAGATCTAATAACAAAAGCAATGCCGTAATCACAATTAATTTATCTGCTACTGGGTCAAGGAAGGCACCAAATTTTGATGTTTGTTTTAATTTTCTCGCTAAATACCCATCTAGCCAATCTGTGATTGCTGCCACAGAGAAGACAAAGGTTCCTAAGATATTTTTTTCCGTCAGGCTGAGTGTGTTTTCCGGCACATAAAAAATAAAAACTAAGACAGGGATTAACCCCACCCTAAATAAAGTCAGTAAATTTGGTACATTAATTATTTTCAATGATCTTGCCCTTTAATGAAAATGATTGTAAATACTCTCAGCTAATTTTACATTAATTCCTTCGACTAATAACAGCTCTCGAACGTCGGCCTCTTTGATACCTTGAATTCCACCAAAGTAGACCAGTAAATTCCTTCGTTTCGTTTGTCCTATCCCTTCAATTTCTTCCAATGAGGAAGTAAATCGAGTTTTTTTTCTTATCGCCCTGTGGCCTGTAATTGCAAATCGATGCGCCTCATCTCGGATTTGAATAATTAATTGAAAACCCATGTTATTGACATCGATATTTTCTAATATCTCGCCATTCGCAATGTGTAATGTTTCAGCTCCAGATTTTCTTTTTTCTCCTTTAGTTACCCCAACAAGAACAATGTCATTCAAATTAAGTTGCTCCATAATCTTAATTGCGACGCCTAACTGCCCCTTTCCACCATCAATCAAAATGACATCTGGTTTTATCCCGTCGGTATCAACAATTTTTTTATACCGTCTCTCTAAAACCTCTTGCATTGCGGCATAATCGTCACCTGGCTTATTATTTTTAATGTTGTATCGACGGTAATCTTTTTTTTGAATTCCATTTTTATCAAACACCACACATGAAGCAACAGTACCCTCACCCATCATGTGGCTGACATCAAAACATTCAATTCGGTTTTTATTAGAGGGAATATTTAATAACTTGGTAAATGCCTCAATTTTATTTTTAAAACTTAATGTTTCATTACTTTTTTGGCCGATAGCAATCAACGCATTTTTCTTTGCCATCTCCATCCACATTCTTTTTTCATTGGTTAATCTGGTAATAATTTTTATTTTCTTATAACTTTTTAATTCAAAAAATTTTTCAAGTAAGCTTTTATTTACTTTTTTTTCTAAGATAACAACAGGTGGAGGTGATTTTTCATCGTAATATTGGGCAATAAAAATTTCTAAAATATTATTATCTTTATCATCGGCTATACCCTTCGGGAAAAAACTTTTATCTCCTAAGTGTTTAGCGTTTCTGATCATCACTAAATTTACACAAAAAACTCCTTCTTTTTCTTCGATGGCAATAATATCCGCATCATTTTCACTAAAATCACTTACAAATTGTTTCAGCCTCACTTGTCTAAGGCTTTGAATCCTATCTCGAAAAACGGCAGCTCTTTCAAACTCATTATTTTCTGAAAAAATACTCATTTTCTCAGATAAACTATTAATTACCTTAGTATCTTTTCCATTTAGAAACATCATTGCCTGATCAATATCCTCCTTATAATCCTCTTCTGAAATTAAATTAACACAAGGCGCTGAGCATCTTTGTATTTGATGCTCCATACAAGGGCGTGTTCTATTTTTAAATACAGAATTTTCACAAGTCCTCAATAAGAAAACTTTTTGTAACAACTTTATGCTATCTCTGACTGCAGGTGAATTTGGGAAAGGTCCAAAATAATTTTGCTCTTTTTTTTGGGCGCCTCGATGAAAGGATATTCTTGGGTATTGGTCGGCTGAAATTTTTAAGTAAGGGTATGATTTATCATCCCTAAAAATCACGTTATATCTTGGCATGTGATTTCTAATTAAGTTATTCTCAAGAATCAAGGCTTCTGCCTCAGTGTTTGTCACAGTAAATTCAATGGCATTTATATTACTTACCATCATTTTTGTTCTGGGGCTTGAGTGATTTTTTCCAAAATATGAAGTCACTCTTTTTTTAATATCCTTGGCCTTACCAATATAAATGATCTCATTTTTTGCATTGATCATTCTGTATATGCCCGGCAGACTGGGGAAATTTTTTATCTCTTTTTTTAGATCATTCAAAACTAACCCAGTAAATTGCCTCCAATTGCCCAATCTTCAGATTCAACTTCTTCAAATACGATATAGGTATACGATGCTGGTTTGTTAGCCACTCTTTGCATCACATCGGTTATTTCCTTCGCTATTTCTTGCTTTTGAGTTTTATCAAGTTTTCCAGCAAGTTTGACATTTATATATGGCATTTTTTACTCCCCCATTTCTTTTTTAATTAATAAAAAAACATGATTAAACATTTCAGTTGTTAACCTCTTTGTTTGAGTATTATATCGACTGCAGTGATAACTATCATAAAGAATTAGTTCATTTGGCAATTCATGTCTCGCGGCATGCGAAAAACTAAAATTTTTTCTTGTTAAAGTTAATGCAGATAAAATCGCATCTGTCTCTTATACA
>CAJXQA010000002.1:0-65000 GCA_913058475.1 uncultured Nitrosomonadales bacterium | reverse complement strand
TTCTCAAATTCATTTTCAAGGTTAACTGGTTATTACTAACCAGTGTGGTCTTGTCACAAATCTAAAGTGTAAGCACTTAATATGAGAATTAAAAATCTTTCTGTAAACAGAAAAATTCTAATTTTAATCTCAACTATAAGCACCCACACTTATCAGTTGTCAAATTGTTAAAGAGCTATTATCGATGTTGGTTGCGGGAACAGGATTTGAACCTGTGACCTTCGGGTTATGAGCCCGACGAGCTGCCAGACTGCTCCACCCCGCGATCGATAAATCAACGAGTATTTTGTTGAACCCTACGTATATTACGTTAGGGAGCGCGAATTATAGCAGTGTAATTAAATCGATGTCAAACACTATCTGCCATAAATTCACATTTATTTTACGAGTAATTCATTAATCCTTTTTACGAACCCAACTGGGTCTTCTAATTGCCCACCTTCTGAAATTAAAGCCTGGTCAAATACTACTGATGAATACTCATCAAAGGCCTTTCCATCCTTCTCAGCACTGAGTTTTTTAATTAAAGCATGCTCAGGATTTATTTCTAATACAGGCTTAATATCAGGTGTATTTTGTCCTGCTGCTTTCAAAATCCTCTCTAAATTACCTGAGATATCATTTTCACCGACAACTAAACAAGCTGGTGAGTCTGTTAAGCGGTGCGTTACCTTTACTTCCTTAATTTTATCTCCGAGCGATTTGGCAATTTTTTCGACCAAGGTTTTTGACTTTTCTTCAATATCTTTCTTAGCCACTTTTTCTGACTCATCCTCAAGCTTCCCTAAATCAAGATCACCCTTCGCAATGGACTGGAATTTTTTACCACTCACCTCAGGCAAGTTAGACATTAACCACTCATCAACTCTATCCCCAAGAAGTAAAACTTCAATTTTTTTCTTTTTAAATATTTCAAGATGCGGGCTATTTTTAGCTCCTAGGAAGGAATCAGCCGTTATGTAATACATAACCTCTTGCTCAGGCTTCATTCTGCTTATGTAATCTGCCAAACTAACGCTTTGTGCATCCGACTCGTCAAAAGTACTTGCAAACCTAAGCAATCCCGCAATTTTTTCTCGATTTGCAAAATCCTCAGCAGGTCCTTCTTTTAAAACAAGCCCGAATTCTGACCAAAACTTTTTAAAGTCATCTGGTTTTTTCTTCGCCATATCCTCAAGGGCGGTGAGTATTTTTTTGACTGTTCCTGAACGAATGCTTTCAAGTGCTTTACTATCTTGCAAGATTTCTCTTGATACGTTGAGTGGTAAATCACTACTATCAATGACGCCCTTCATAAATCTTAAATATTGAGGGATGAGTTTCTCATTCGCTTCCATAATAAAAATACGTTTTGCATAGAGCTTTACGCCTTGCGCTTTATCTCTGTCGTAAAGATCAAAAGGTGCTTTACTTGGAATAAATAATAGAGAAACATACTCTTGATTACCTTCAACTCGGTTATGAAATACGGATAAAGGAGGCTCTTGGTCATACGTTAAATTTTTATAAAACTCTTCGTACTCTTTTGGTTTTATATCTTTCTTGTTACGTGCCCAAATAGCTGAGGCATCGTTAACGACCTCATCTTCCTCTGTTCGAATTGATTCTCCATCCTTAAACTCAAATTTTTTCATTACAATCGGTAGTGTGATGTGATCTGAGTATTTTTTAATAATTTCTTTCAGTCGATATTCATCTAGAAACTCTACTGCATCCTTCTTTAAGCTTAAGATAACTGACGTCCCTCTTGATTTCTTCTCAATGGTTTCTAAGGTAAACTCACCATCACCTTTTGAAATCCATCTTGATCCTGTTTTTGCACCAGCTTTTCTTGATTCTAGGGTCACTTCATCAGAAATAATAAAGGCTGAATAAAAACCGACACCAAACTGGCCTATCAAATTTGCATCCTTGGCTTGATCGCCTGATAGTTTTTTTAAGAATTCTTTTGTGCCTGATTTAGCGATAGTCCCGATATTTTTAACAATATCATCTCGACTCATACCGATACCGTTATCTGAAATCGTGATTGTCTTTTTGTCTTTATCAAAATCTACCCAAATTTTAAGCTCAGAATCTTTCTCGTAAAGATCATTTTTTTCTAATGCTTCAAATCTCAGCTTATCCGCCGCATCACTGGCATTTGATATCAATTCACGGACTGCAATCTCCTTATTACTATAAAGAGAGTGAATCATTAGTTGTAAAAGTTGTTTTACCTCAGCCTGGAAGCTTAAAGTCTCTTTCTGTTTTGTCATTTTCTTAAAATCCCTAATTGAATTAAATTTAATTTAAATATTGCTATTATTAATGGGGGCAGTTTTGTTTATTTCAACTTTTTTAACTGATTTATATTTTTGAAAAGATATGAGCGACAACGTAAAAAGCCATTGTGGCAGTTATATTTAGGCTTGAGCCATATCCATCGCAACTCAAGCCTCCACCCGGTTGATCTGTTTCACATTCATCAGACTTTATAATAGGCTCATCAGAGAAGATGGTAGGTATCTCATATTTGCTTTCTGATAACTTATTTTTATTATTAAAATGCTTTCGAATATTACTTATCAAAGGATCTCCGAAGGTTTTAGAAAGGTCCGCTATTTTTATTCTCGCAGGATCTACCCTTCCGCCTGCACCGCCAACCATCACTAGAGATAAATTCTTTGATTGGCAATATTCAGCTAAACTTATTTTTACACTCGATTGATCAATTGCATCAATAATAAAATCAAATTTACTCGATATATAGCTTTCAATATTTGATTCCTCTAAAAAATCATCAATGCAATCCACGAGGCAAGTTGGATTAATATCAATGATTCGATCTTTCATGGCTTTAATTTTTGATTCGCCATCCGTGCTGTCGAGAGCATGAATTTGGCGGTTAATATTTGATTCAACAATATGATCCATATCAATTAGCGTTATTTTGCCGATACCATGCCTCGCCAATGACTCGGCTACCCATGAACCTACGCCGCCAATACCCACCACACAAATATGACAGTCTTGAATCAATCGAAATTTTTTTTCGCCGTAAAGACGAATAATACCCCCAAATCTTCTATCTAAATCTACTCCCCCGTCAATCATTCTCTCTCCAGCACAACAAATGCTGCTGCTATATTTTTTTCATCCGATATAGATAAATGACAAGATTTTATTTTCTTCTCTTTAAGCAGGCGAGCAACATTTTTATCTACCTTAATATCTGGGCGCCCTAACTCATTATTGATCACACTAATAGATTTAACATTGACATCACCTCTAAAACCCGTGCCCAATGCTTTTGCAAAAGCTTCTTTGGCAGCAAATCTTTTGGCCAAAAAATTTTCTTTCATTTTATTTTTTTTAAAAACTAAAAGCTCTTCATGGTTTAGTATTTTTTTAGCAAAATTATCCCCAAACCGCTCTAGGGCTTTTGCAATCCTCGAAACCTCAACCACATCGGTACCAACCCCATAAATCATGATTTTGCATACTCTTTGATAATTTTTTTCATTTCAATGACAGCATTCTCCCAGCCAATAAATAACGCCTTAGCTACTATCGCATGTCCAATATTTAATTCATGAATGCCGTCAATTTTTGCAATGTCTTGTACATTCTCATAATGAAGACCATGGCCCGCATTAACTAAAAGTCCTGCTTTTTTTGCATATACCACCGCTTGTTGAATTTTTTTTAGCTCTTTATTTTTTAATTCACCTTTAAAATCTGCGTAATTACCTGTGTGCAATTCAATGATCGGCACCTTCATCTCAATCGCTTTATCAATTTGGTTCATCTCAGGGGCGATAAAAAGAGAAACGCGAACACCCGCATTCGTTAGCTCATCACTTATCTCTTTAATGCCATGAAATTTCTTTATCAAATCCAAACCCCCTTCGGTTGTCTTCTCCTCTCTTCTTTCAGGAACCAAACATACATCCTCTGGGAGAACATCCAATGCAATTTTTACCATCTCAGTGACAGGTGCTAATTCTAAATTCATTTTAGTTTTTAATAAGGGTTTTAATTCATATAGATCGTTGTCCTGCATGTGACGTCGATCTTCTCTAAGATGTAATGTAATGCTATCCGCCCCGGCTTCCTCGGCTAAGGTCGCAGCATCAAGCACTGATGGGTAATTTGTTCCTCTCGCTTGTCTTATCGTTGCTATATGATCAATATTAACGCCTAGATCCATCTCATTATCCTAAATATTTAAAAATAGTTGCTTGGAATTTAATGGTTTATCCCCCAAATAATAATTAATTAAAAAACGCATTAAATTTTTACTTTGTAGCTCAGTGGTTACTGAATCAAAATTGTCATTTCCCATATCAATTAAAGTTTGCCCAACGACCTTAATGCTTTTTTCTGTCCTAAATTTTTCTAGCGCACCTTGTTCAGCTTCATAATAATACGTTTTATCTGCTTTAATTTCATTAGAGTTTGCATCCACTTTTAAAACTACCTCATAGCCTAATTCTAAGAGTAGTTTCAATTCAAACTTTCTCAAAGTCACTCCTATGTCTATCCCTTGAGATAAATTTTCCATCGTTGAATGGTAAAAAATAAATAAAGATTCGTATTTGTCTTCTTTAGGCAGCAACCTAAGTAATAATTCATTTAAATAAAAACCACATATTAAGGAATTTCCTTCCATGGATAAATATTGATCGCACCACTCTATTCCGTGAAGCGTTTTTAATTCTCCAATACCAGACCAAGAGGCTTCCAAGGCTTGAAATGACTGTAACATCCCTCTTAATGCAGATTTTGGTCGCCTTGCTCCCTTTGCAATTAGAGAGATCCTTCCAAATTCTTTAGAAAAAATTTCAACGATGAGGCTAGTTTCTTTAAATGGATAAGTATGTAAAACATAGACCTGTTGATTTTCTTTCAGAGAGGTTACTTTTACCATCCCATTAAAGTCCTAATGATTTTAGGGCTCTTACGTCATCGGCCCAGCCCGTTTTAACCTTAACCCAAGTTTCTAACCAGACCTTTCCACCAAAAAGCTTCTCCATATCCAAGCGTGCACTTTTAGAAATTTCTTTTAATCGCTCACCCTTATTACCAATAATCATCGGCTTTAAAGACTCACGATCAACAATAATGACAGCGAAAATTCTTCTTAAATTACCCTCTTGCTCGAATTTTTCTATCTCGACAGCAACTGAGTATGGAACCTCTTGACCTGTTAAGCGAAATAACTTCTCCCGA
Source organism: uncultured Nitrosomonadales bacterium (assembly GCA_913058475.1). Lineage (GTDB taxonomy): Bacteria > Pseudomonadota > Gammaproteobacteria > Burkholderiales > Methylophilaceae > BACL14. The sequence continues at coordinate 59,786 of CAJXQA010000002.1, read as the reverse complement.
ACAATCTCACCTGCCAAAAATCGCTCTCCCTTATCTGTTAACTCGCCTTGATCATAGATAAAAGGTTGTTGAGGTAGGTATTTTTTTACACTTTTTAATAACTCTAATAAGTTATTTTTCTTCTTAACGCTTGTCGGAACAATCTCTTCAAATTTATCCAACTGATCCGCTTCACTCATTAAGGCTAAAATTTTAGATTTATCTTTGATTAAATCTATTTTATTAATAATCAATAAAATTGGTGTTGAGCCAGGAATCATTTGTAATATTTTTTTATCAGTTGAATCCAGCTTATTGGGCTCAGATAAAAATAAAATTAAATCCACGTCTTTGAGTGCTTGATTCACCGATTTATTCAAGCTCTTGTTCATTTGATTCAGATGTTTTAGTTGATAGCCGGGAGTATCAACAAAAATATATTGCGTGTCTTTATCTGTAAAGATACCGACTAACTGATAACGAGTCGTTTGCGCTTTTCTGGAAGTTATACTTAATTTTGAACCAACAAAATAGTTTAGAAGCGTTGATTTACCCACATTGGGTTGGCCAACAATAGCAATAGTACCGCAACGGGTGTTTAGTTTAGACGATACCATAAAGGCTCTTCTCTATGGTAGCCATTGCTTCTTTTGCTGCCTCTTGCTCCGCAATTTTTCTACTCCTTCCCTCGCCTTTTACCTTGACATCGAATTTAGATACAACACATATGACAGTAAATAATTGGTTATGGGCTTCACCTTCTACATTAAAGACTTCATAGCTCGGTAAGGGTACTTTTTGCGCCTGTAAAAACTCTTGTAATATTGTTTTAGGATCTTTATAAATTTCTTTTGGATTAATTTTTTCTATCAGTTCCAGATATGAATCTTCAATAAATTTATAGGTGGATTTCATTCCACCGTCTTCAAATATAGCGCCAATTAATGCCTCAAAGGCATCCGCCAAAATAGATGGTCTTCTCCAACCTGAACTTTTAAGCTCCCCAACCCCTAAATTCAAAAAATCTCCAATGTTTAATTTATTCGCTAATTTAGAAAGTGGTTCCTCTTTAACCAACTGAGATCTTAAGCGGCTCAAATCACCCTCATCCAAATCATTAAATTTTTTAAATAAAAGATCTGCTACAACAAAGTTTAGAATACTGTCTCCCAAAAACTCTAATCGCTCATTATTTTTACCCGAATGACTTCTATGTGTCATCGCAAGAGTTAAGAGGCTGTCATCTTTAAATTTATATTTAATAGATTTTTCAAGAATTTTGAGTTCCTTAGTCTCCATTTACTTAATCGTATCCCCGATTCTTGATGGCTCTGATAAATTCAACCAAATAATAAAGGCTTTTCCTACTAATAAATCTTCAGAAACAAATCCCCATACTCGACTATCAGAGGAATTATCTCGATTATCTCCCATGACAAAATAATTCTCTTCAGGAACAACAAAAGTCCCAGACTCTCCCTCAACATTATGAATAAGAATCGAATGTTTTACCTCACCTAAAGTCTCTAAGAATTCTTTAGCTGGAACCCTATAATTATCATTCATCATGTACTCATAATTTTTCTCAAAAATATGAGGAACGAGCTTGCCGTTGATAAATAACTTCTTATTTTCATATTTGATTGTATCTCCAGGAAGACCAACTACCCGCTTGATATAATCAATTGAGGTATCTCTAGGATAATGAAATACCACTACATCACCTCTCTCAGGCATTCCATATGGAATTAGTACATTATTAATGACTGGGAAGCGCACGCCATAGCTAAACTTATTGACTGCAATAAAATCTCCAGCGATCAATGTCGGCATCATTGACCCAGAAGGAATTTTAAAAGGTTCTACAATAAATGACCGAATAACAAAAACAGCCAGGAGCACAGGGAAAAAACTTTTAGAGTACTCAATGATGATTGATTCTTTCTTCCCCTTGACTCTTTTTTTGGAAAAGTAGAGAACATCTAAAAGATAAATAAGACCGGTTACCCCTGTCACTGACATTAATATAAGTGCGAAAATCATTTAATCATCTACCTGTAAAATTGCTAAAAAAGCTTCCTGTGGTATTTCAACATTACCCACCTGCTTCATTCTTTTCTTTCCTGCTTTTTGCTTCTCTAGGAGTTTCCTTTTTCTAGAAACATCACCACCATAACATTTTGCAATCACATTTTTTCTCAAGGCTTTAATTGTTTCTCTTGCTATGATATTAGCTCCAATAGCAGATTGAATGGCTACATCAAACATTTGCCTTGGTATTAAGCTTCTCATCTTACTCACCAGCTCTCGTCCTTTAGCGATGCTGTTTGATCGATGCACAATTAGTGATAAGGCATCAACCCTATCGCCATTAACCATAATATCTAATTTTACCAAGTCGGCTGCTCGAAATTCCATAAACTCATAATCCATCGAAGCATATCCACGTGAAACCGACTTCAATCTATCAAAAAAATCTAAAACTACTTCATTTAGGGGGATTTCATATGAAATCATGACTTGACGCCCCATATACTGCATATTTTTTTGAATACCCCTTTTCCCATTTACCAAGGTCATCACTGGCCCTACATAATCATGCGGCAATAAAATATTTAGGTTAATAATGGGCTCTCTAATTTCTTCGATTGTTGATAAATCTGGCAATCTAGAAGGATTTTCAACTGAAATAATCTCATCATTTTTTAGCAAAAGCTCATACACTACAGTTGGCGCTGTGGTGATTAACTCCATTTCGTATTCTCGCTCTAATCTCTCTTGGATTATATCCATATGTAATAAGCCAAGAAATCCGCACCTAAAGCCAAAACCAAGTGCAGTTGAATTTTCAGCCTCAAAATTTAAAGAAGCATCATTAAGTTTTAATTTTTCTAATGCCGTTCTCAAAGCATCAAATTGATTTGATTCTATGGGATATAAACCAGCAAAAACTTGAGGTTGAATTTCTTTAAAGCCAGGTAATGCTTCATCTGCTTTATTTTTTGCCAAGGTAATAGTATCGCCGACTTTTGTGCTTTCTAAATCTTTAATACCAGCAATAACAAAACCAACTTCACCTGCACTTAGTGAGTCTCTTTCAACAGACTTAGGGGTAAAAATACCCACACTCTCACATGCGTATTCATCCTTAGTAGCCATCAAATGTATTTTATCTTTTGCTTTTATTTCCCCATCAATGATACGAACCAACATCACCACACCAACATAATTATCAAACCATGCATCAATAATGAGCGCTTTCAGTGGCTTCTGAATATCACCGATTGGCGCAGGGACTTTACGAACAATTGTCTCAAGAACGTCCTCGATACCTTGTCCCGTTTTAGCAGAACATAAAATAGCATCATCTGCCTCTATACCAATAACATCCTCTATTTCTTTTTTTACTCGATCAGGGTCAGCGGAAGCCAAATCAATCTTATTTAATACAGGAAAAACTTCAACCTTTTGATCTAATGCCGTATAACAATTAGCAACGGTCTGAGCTTCAACGCCTTGAGAAGCATCAACGACTAATACACCCCCTTCACATGCTGAAAGCGAGCGACTGACTTCATAAGTAAAATCAACATGGCCTGGCGTATCAATTAAATTAAAGACATATAACTGACCATCCTTAGCTTTATATGTGAGGGTCACCGTTTGAGCTTTAATAGTAATTCCTCGCTCTCTTTCTAAATCCATAGAATCAAGGACTTGGGCTTCCATTTCTCTGTCAGCAAGGCCACCGCAATGCTGGATAATCCTATCTGCTAGAGTAGATTTGCCATGATCAATATGAGCAATGATTGAAAAGTTTCTAATATTTTCCATAATTTTTACTTAAAACTTAAAAAATTAAAGGCGCTAAAGGCGCCTTTAATTTTCGTAATTTTACCCGATTGTAAAACGAATTAATAAATATATTATTTAGTTTGCGACTTTTACCGGAACAAATAATGTGTCTCCATTTCGATAAATAAGAAGTGCAATCGTCTTACCTTTTGGGGTTTTATTAATTTCCCTATTAAATGCTCTGACTGAACTCACAGGTGTATTGTTCAGTGCCAAGATGATGTCTCCATCCCTTATCTGTGATGAAACAGCGGGTCCAGAGGCCTTCATCACCACTAAACCGTTTCTTCCATCCAGCATTTTTTTATCTTTGGTAGTTGCTTCTTTTAAGACTAATCCTATTCTATTAGCACTTTCTTTGATTGGCTTTTTACTTGATGCCTGCATTGTATCGCTCGGCATCTCACCAATCTTAACCTTCAAAATTTTGGTCTTTCCGTTTCTCCAAATTTCAACTGGCACGATATTATTAGGTTTAGTAAGTCGTACATACTTTGGAAGATCAGAAGATGTCTCAATTACCTTGTTATTAAATTTAAGTATCACATCACCCGCCTCTATACCTGCTTTCCCTGCAGGAGCCCCTTTATTAACGGCTGCGACAAGTGCGCCACTTTTATCTTTTAAGCCTAATGCTTCTGTCAGTTCCTCCGTGACTTCTTGAATAGCAATACCTAACCAGCCACGAACGACACGCCCATTATTTTTCAATTGATCTGCTACGTCCATTGCCACATCGATAGGGATAGCGAATGATAAGCCCATATAACCCCCAGTTCGACTATAGATTTGCGAGTTAATACCAATAACTTCACCCTTTGTATTGAATAATGGGCCACCGGAATTTCCAGGATTGATAGCGACATCAGTTTGTATAAACGGAACATAATTCTCTTGTTGAGGCAACGCTCTTCCTTTGGCACTAATGACACCTACCGTCATTGTATTCTCGAGCCCGAAAGGTGAACCAATGGCGGCCACCCACTCACCTACTTTTATATTTTTAGGGTTACCGAGTTTTACCGCTGGTAAATCTTTTGCATCAATTTTAAGTAAAGCCACATCTGTTCTTTTATCAATACCTAATAATTTAGCCTGAAACTCTCGTTTGTCTGCTAGTTTCACGATAATAGAATCAGCCTCACCTACAACATGGGCGTTAGTAATAATGTATCCGTCCGACTCTAAAATAAATCCTGAGCCCGTTGCACTCATTTGCTTTTGTTGTTGGTCATTTGGCCCCATGCCAGGAGGCATTGGAATACCAAACCGGTTAAAAAATTCTTGCATGTGCTCTTCTTGGGGGGATAACTGTTGGTTGCCTCTATTTACAGCATTCTTAATTGAACTAATATTAACCACTGTACTGCCTTGTTGTTCTGCAAGTACTGTAAAATCTGGTAAAGCTACAGCATAAGAAAAACTCATGAAGAATAAGAAAGTAGTAATCAGTTTGGTAAGAAAATTTATTTTCAAAATAGAATCCTTTTAATGGTTTAATTAAAAATTACTGGGTGAAGCTTTTTTTTAATCACCCTTAGAATTCTATTGACCCACTAAAGGTGTTAACTGTTTCAGGTGGCACCATGCCGACCGACATAATCTGGTAACCATCTTGGTATTTAGCACTGATGTTATTTGACCCAATTGATACTGTGCCTTCTTTAGGTTCTGTACCCCTTGTGATAGGCCTAATAAATAAGGAAACATAAGCAAGTCCATCAGAAAATATCAATTGGTAGTCGAGCAGATTTAAGCCATTTACTCTTCGAGATATTAAGTCAACTTCCTTAAAACCTGCTGGCAAATCTTTTAAATTCCAAAATTTGTTGGAAACATAATTCTCGACAAATTTATTTTTAGTTGCGTAAAGCTTAGCTAAGTTGATATTTTTTTCAAAAATATCTTTTTTAAATTCTTTGTTAAATTCTTTGTTGAATGCAATGGTTGTAAACGTTGATTGCTCAATCATCTTATTTTTATTGTCAGTCACGACAAGCTTCAGCGGCAAAAAGTTTTTCTCATCAATCCAAATGTGGTAATTGAATCTCAAATTGTCTTTAGCTCTGAGCACAATAAGTTGAGCCATTCGGTCTGCAACTCTTTTCTTTTCACCAAAAGATAGCTGATAATTTTTTTTAAGGTGATTAATATCTGAAGGCAATACAGAAGGGAAAAGAAATTGATTTTTTCTCTTCTTAATCAATAAGCCATCCTGATTAATTACATAGACCAAATCTCCAGCACAAAAAACTTCGTTAGGCGCACCATCTAACATCTTAAGTGAGCAATATTCTTTATTATCTATATTTGCATGAATTACATGCGTTGAATTTGTCTCTGCTGATGACTGACTATGAAAAACACCCTCATAATTTAACGCATGTGAAGCCTTAGCTGAATCTTCTAGAACATCCCATGGATCATCCATCGAGATGGCAGCAAGAGGAAGAAAAAGTAGAAGTAAAGTTAGTAGTTTTTTAAATAATGTCATCTATTTAGCAGAGTCACCAACTTGAATAAAATAATTCATGTTGTTAGCTGTTGCCGCATGATGCGCATTAATAATTTCTTTTGGTATATCTTCTTTAGCAAGAAACTGGCTTGTTGAGACGCTATTCACTTCAATATTGAATGCAGTCGAAGCAATAACAACGAGTACAGCAAGTGATCCCAAAACAGGCCATATTTCAAAAGAAACTACTGCCGTGTTGGACGAGTTTGCTTTAATAAATCCGCCCATTTGAGTCGGTTCTTCATCAATCGCTGACATAATTTTGTCAGTTAGATTGTTTTTTGGTAATACTGTATTTTTCTTTAATACATCGCTGATCATTTGGTATTCTGACATCGAGGACCTCACACCAGCCATTTTATTTTTTTTAGCCAGTAGCGTATCTACTTCTATATTATTTATTTCACTATCAAAAAGTGATGATATTTTTTCGTTCATTTCTTATATTTCCTTAGTTTACCAACGTTTATTAGTTGTTTCGATTAATGGTTTAAGTTTTTCTGCAATTGTCTCACGTGCTCTAAATATTCTTGAACGAACTGTCCCAATCGGACAATCCATTAATTCAGCAATTTCCTCGTAACATAAACCATCTATTTCTCTGAGTGATATTGCCTCTCTTAATTCATCAGGGAGATTCTGAATCGCGCCATTAACTGTTGCAGCAATCTGATTGGACATCATGGTCGATTCTGGTGTTTCTGAAACTCTTAATTCAGACATCGATTCATAATTTTCCATCTCTTCAATTTCATTTGAATCCATTGCCTTCGGTCTTTTACCTAGCGACACTAAATGATTCTTTGCTGTATTGATACCAATTCTATAAAGCCAGGTGTAAAAAGCACTATCACCTCGAAAATTACCAATAGCTCTATAAGCTTTAATGAAGGAATCTTGAACAATGTCATCTATCTCTGATTGATCACGAACCATTCTTGATATCAAACGATATAGCTTAAGCTGATATTTTTCTACCAATAAGCTAAAAGCTTGTTTGTCACCTTTTTGAGCTTTCTCGACCAACTTTTGGTCTAGCGCTCTATCGGGATTTACAGGTTTAATTTCCATCTTCGAATTATCTAGTTTATTATTCGGGCTATTGTACACTGTAGAATTATCAGAAACGACTTTTAATGGTTGCATATATGACTTCTTTCTTTTTATTTAAGAGACTTTAAAAAGACTACTGATATTATTAAAAGTTCCTAAATTATTTAATAAAAAAATGAAGAATAAGAATTTTGACGTATTAATTATTGGTAGTGGTCTAGCAGGCTTAGCCACCGCTTTAAAGTTAGCTGATCATAAGCGTATTGGCATTGTTTGCAAAACAGAATTGACCGAAAGTTCTAGCCATTGGGCGCAAGGTGGTGTTGCTGCGGCCATATCAACCGAAGATCCTATTTACTCACACATTAACGATACTAAGAATGCTGGCGCTGGACTGTGCGATGAGGCCATCACAGAATTCGTTGCTAGTAGCAGTGAAGACGCCCTCGATTGGCTCATGAACCTCGGCGTTAATTTTACAAAAAATAAACAAAGTGATGATTTACATCTCACTCGTGAGGGGGGTCACTCCCAGATGAGGATTGCTCATGTTGCCGATACCACAGGCAAAGCAATCCAGGAGCACTTAATTAAGAGAATTTTATCTCATCCTAATATCACCGTTCTAGAGCACCATATCGCCGTGGATATCATCACATCAGACAAAATGAAAATTGATATGAAGACAAATACCTGCCTTGGGGCTTACGTCTTAAATAATCAAAATAATCACGTTGAAACATTTACGTCAAATAATATTGTTCTGGCAACAGGTGGCGCAAGTAAAGTTTATCTCTATACCACCAACCCTGATGTCAGCACAGGTGATGGTATAGCAATGGGTTGGCGCGCAGGATGCAAGGTGGCAAATATGGAATTTGTTCAATTTCACCCCACCTGCCTGTTTGATGAAAAAGATAGATCCTTCCTTATCTCTGAAACTTTGAGGGGAGAAGGAGCAAAGTTAGTGCTTCCAGGTGGCGAAACATTCATGGAAAAATATGATGACAGGGGTGATTTGGCACCTCGTGATGTCGTTGCTCGAGCAATTGATTATGAAATGAAACAAAAGGGATTGGAATGTGTGTACTTAAATATTAGCCATAAACCCACAGACTTTATCCAAAAAAGGTTTCCGATGATTTATAAGCGCTGTTTAGATCGAGGTATTGATATAACCAAAGAACCAATCCCTGTTGTTCCAGCCGCTCATTATACTTGTGGTGGAATAATGACTGACCGTGCAGGAAAAACAAATATTAATCAGCTTTATGCCATTGGTGAAGTCTCTTGTACAGGTCTTCACGGGGCAAACCGCTTGGCAAGTAACTCATTATTAGAATGTTTAGTTTTTTCTTCAACTGCATCATCATCTATTTTAAATAATGATTTCACACATGATCACCCACTACCAAAATGGGATGAAAGTCGTGTGACAGATGCTGATGAAGAAGTTTTGATTACACATACTTGGAATGAATTGAGAAGGTTTATGTGGAATTATGTCGGGATTGTTAGGACCAACAAGCGATTATCTAGAGCGCTGCATCGCATAAATATGTTGAGGGATGAGGTTGGTGAATTTTATAAGAACTTTAAGATTTCCTCTAACCTTATTGAGTTAAGAAATTTATTGCAAGTTGCTGAATTGATTGTTCTTTCTTCAATAGAAAGAAAAGAAAGTCGAGGTTTGCACTATAGTAAAGATTTTCCAAAAACTGCTAAAATAGCGAAAAATACCATTTTAGAACCGCAAGAATACAAAAACCAATAAAGACTTATCCCTTGTCAAAGAGAACAATTTAAGTGCAATCTTAATATTTAATAACTCAAATATAAAAGGTAAAAATAATGAAAATTTCTATGAATACTGTAGTTAAGATGAGTTACGAAATTCGTGATGCTGATAACAATTTACTTGAATCAAGTAAGGAACCTGTTACCTATCTTCATGGTGGGTATGATCAAATTTTTCCAAAAGTAGAAGAGGCGATCCATAATAAAAGTAAAGGGGATAAAATTGAAATTGCGCTTGAACCAGCTGAAGCATTCGGAGAATATGATCCTGGATTAGTTCAATTAGAACCAACTAGCGCATTCCCTGAATCACAACTCAAAGAAGGAATGGCTTTTGAGGGTGAAGATGAAAAAGGTGAGGTGATTATTTATTACATTAAGAGTATTGCTGATGGCAAAGTAGAGGTAGATGGAAATCATCCATGGGCAGGTCAAAAAATTAGCTTTCTTGCCACAATTGAGGATGTGCGGTCAGCTAAAGATGAAGAAATTGCCCATAAACATGTTCATGGGTCTGGCGGTCATCAACACTAAATTTGATCAAGAATCATATCGTTGTAACTTCGATATCCAGTTAACTCAAAACTAAATAAATCTTGTCCCTTATGATAAATAAAAAATTAATAGCTATCGGAGGGGTCGTATTGCTCTCTCTAATATGGGGTGTTAATTATCCCTTTATGAAAGAAGCATTATTATTTTCAAGTCCAGCAACATTTGCAACTCTACGCAATTTTTTTGGTGCAATTGTTTTATTTATTATCCTCATACTTTTACGTAAACCCATCGCAACAAAAGAAATGACAAAACTATTTATTTTAGGTTTGTTCCAAACAGCTGGCTTTACAGGTTTTTTAATTTGGGCGCTAGTTGAAGGGGGTGTCGGTAAAACAGCAATTTTAACTTTCACCATGCCTATGTGGGTAGCCATCATGGCATGGCCCTTATTGCAAGAAAAACTCACCACCTACCAATGGATTTCTGTATTTGTATGCTTTCTAGGTATTGGTTTTATTTTTGATCCTTTCAATATGGACAACAATATTCGCAGTACTTGTCTTGCATTAGCATCAGGATTCTCATGGGCTATTGGCGCTATTTTATCTAAACGTATCCATCATAAACATCCGAATATGGACCTTATCACGATGACTGCATGGCAAATGCTATGGGGATCTATTCCATTATTGGGGATCGCTTTACTTTTACCATCGCAACAGACCACCTGGACACCATATTTTCTGTGGATTGTACTATTTAATATCGTTTTCGTTAATGCTATTGCGTATTTATTGTGGTTTTATGCATTGAAATATCTAAAAGCAACGCTCGTGTCTATGCTCACCTTTTTAACCCCAATTGCTGCGGCAATATCTGCTTGGTTTTTGTTGAATGAAATACCAAACAAATTTGAAACAATAGGATTTGGTTTAATATTATTCGGGCTTTTATTATTATTTATATACAAGAGACCCAGAAGCTAAAGAATGATATACATTTATGCAATGAACTTTCAATTCTCGGTTTTTCCAAAATACATAAGCCCTTAAAAAAATATTTCAATAATGTATTTTAAATAGCTTGAAGCATTAGCTAGAGGGGAATGTTATACCTTAGGAGCTTTTTCTTTTTTTGGTTTACCTTTTGATTCTTTCTTTTTATCTCTGTTTCCCATGTCAATCCTTATTTAATAGTTAATAGATGAATATTTAATATCTTATGAATCTTTTATTCTCAACTCTTCTGGAACATGTTGTTGAATTATTTTAATTAATGGGTCGTAGATTTTTGGATTAGTTGCCACAATATTGCCCGTCAACAACCAATTATTTTTTTCATCAAAATCACTCACGATACCACCTGCCTCTGATACAAGAAGACCACCTGCAGCGACATCCCATGTTGATAAGTCAATTTCCCAAAATCCATCAAACCAACCTGCAGCAACATAAGCCAAATCAAGTGCGGCAGACCCAGGTCGTCTAATGCCTGATGATTTCTTAACAATCTCTTCCAGTATGACAAGATATTGGGGGAGATAAGTAAAATCTCTAAAAGGAATGCCTGTTCCAATAATTGAATCTTGAAGCTTTTGAGTTTTAGACACTCGCATTCTTCTATCGTTTAAGTAAGCGCCCTGCCCTTTAGAAGCTGTAAAAAGATCATTTCTATTGGGGTCATAAACAACCGCGTGGGTAATTTCGTCCTTTTGCTTAAGGGCTATGGATACACAATATTGTGGGATGTTATGCAAAAAATTCGTTGTGCCATCAAGTGGGTCAATGATCCACATATTCTCTTTTTTTTCTGATAAACCACTTTCCTCAGCGATGAAACCATAATCAGGATAAGCTTGTTTCAGTACCCGAATAATTTCCTTCTCGGATGCTATATCGACCTCACTCACAAAATCATTCATATTTTTACTAGTAATGGTTAATGAGCTGATATCCTCTGAAGCACGAGTGATAATGGAGCCAGCTCTTCTGGCAGCTTTAATTGCGATATTGAGTAACGGGTGCATAAGGGCCTTAAATTTAAATGGTAAAATTGCAGTTATAACTTCCGAACTTATTTTACAGAGAAATTTGATGTCAACCAAAATAAATTATGATCCATTTAAAATTGTGCTTTGTCGAACCAGCCATCCTGGCAATATTGGGTCAACTGCACGCGCCATCAAAACCATGGGCTTTGAGCATCTAACACTCGTAAATCCAAAGCAATTCCCCCATCCTGATGCCGGCGCATTGGCAGCCGGGGCCGAAGATATACTCGCAAATGCAACTATTGTGAATTCCATAGAAGACGCTTTAAAAGATAGTCATTTAATTATTGGATTTACCGCAAGACAAAGAGAACTTTCCCAACCGCACCAAAACATTAGAGAAATCGCTAAGGGGCTCAAAAGTGAATCCCACAGTAAGAAAATAGCGCTCCTGTTTGGTAATGAAACCAATGGGTTATCGAATGATGAGATAAAGCATTGCCATGTGCTCGGTTACATCAATTCCAATGAAAATTACTCATCCCTAAACCTCGCCCAGGCTGTTCAAATTATTTGCTATGAACTTCGTATGAACTTAAGTGAAGATAATCAAATAATTCAACCGCCAAAAAAAAATGAGTTAGTCACACATGAAATTCAAAATGGCTTCTATATTCATCTAGAAAAGCTTTTGACTGAAATTGGTTTTTTAAAAAAAATACAAGGAGAACGATTGATGCAAAGACTTCGATTACTATTCAATCGAACCACTATGGAGAAAGATGAGGTGAATATATTGAGAGGCATACTGACCGAAATACAAAAAAAAATTAAAGATAAAACGTAAATTTTTATGAGACAATATTTGTAAGAATCTAAATTAAAATATCAAAAAACCATTATGTTTAAAAAATTTAAAGAAGACCTTTCCATTGTTTTTGAAAGAGATCCGGCAGCCCGATCTTATCTAGAAATATTGACTACATATCCGGGTGTGCATGCCATTTTAATTCATCGGCTTTCTCATAAACTGTGGTCAATTAAGCTTTTTTGGTTGGGCAGATTTTTATCTCATATCAGTAGGTTTCTAACTGGGATTGAAATTCATCCAGGTGCACAAATTGGAAGAAGGTGTTTTATTGATCATGGTATGGGTGTGGTGATTGGTGAAACCTCAATTATTGGAGATGATTGCACGCTTTACCATGGGGTCACTTTAGGTGGAACTTCCTGGAAACAAGGTAAAAGACACCCAACACTTGAAAATAAAGTGGTTATTGGTGCGGGAGCAAAGGTTTTAGGCCCTATTACGATTAAAGCAGGAGCTAGAATTGGTTCGAATGCGGTGGTTGTTAGTGACGTAATGAAAGATGCGACGGTCGTTGGAATCCCTGCGCGAGCTATTAAGGAAACTAAAAAAGGGTCAACCTTTAGGCCTTATGCTGTCGGTAAAGATGAAGATGATCCGATGGTTAAATCAATCCAAGCGCTCATTAATAAGGTTGCAAAACAAGAAAGAGCAATTGAAGCGCTCACTAAGGAAAAAGATAAGCCTAAAAAAGCATCTCCAAAGACCTCCTAAAGCAAGCTTTAATCTTGATTAATTTAGTCAAGTATTATAAAATCAGATTTTATATGATATTTGAGTAACTGATGAAATTAACCACTAAAGGTCGTTTTGCTGTCACAGCAATGCTTGATTTGGCTCTAAATGAAAAAGGCATGCCAATTAAATTGGCTGAAATCAGTCAAAGACAATCAATTTCATTGTCATACCTCGAACAGCTCTTTGGAAAATTAAGAAAACAGGGTTTAGTGAAAAGCGTTCGTGGGCCGGGTGGCGGTTATTGTATCGCCAAAAAACATGACAATATTAGCATTAAAAATATTATCTCTTCAGTCGATGAACAAATTGACGCGACCCAATGTGGTGGCAAAGAAAATTGTAATGAGGGACATCAGTGTATCACCCATGATTTATGGACTAACTTGAATAGCAAGATTCTTGATTATTTAGAGTCGACAACGCTTGATAATTTAATTCAAACTCAAAGAAATAAATCTGAGAATCAGTCTATTGAGTTTCTCACTAGTAAAAATAATAGTGGCTCAAATAAAATGGAGGCTGTTTAATTTAAGATGATCTATCTAGATAACAATGCAACCACTGCACTTCATCCTGCAGTTTTAAAAGAGATGTTACCTTTTTTAACTGTTCAGCAAGGTAATCCTGCATCTAATCATACGTTTGGCAGAAATGCCCATACAGCGATAGAGGAAGCGAGAGAGAAGGTTGCCGCTTCGGTGAATGCACATCCATCTCAAGTTATCTTTACTTCAAGCGGAACTGAATCAAACAACACGATTATTAATGGAATTGCAAAAGCCTATCCTGACTCTCATTTTGGATTTAGCTCCATCGAACATCCGTGTATATCAGAGCCTATTAAATCACTAGCTAATCAGGGCTTTAAAGTCTCAGAAATTCCGGTTGATTCAAATGGCATTTTTAATGTATCAAATATCTCTTCCGAAACAAAACAATCTTTAAGTTTCCTCTCGGTCATGATGGCCAATAACGAAACGGGTGTGATACAAAATATTGCGGAAATTGCAGATTGGGCAAGAGAAAATAAGATTCAGTTTCATACCGATGCAGTTCAAGCATTGGGTAAAATTAAAGTCGATTTTGAAGCGCTTGATATTGATGCAATGACTATCTCTAGCCATAAAATTTATGGCCCTCAAGGTATTGCAGCGCTCATTGTAAATAAAAAAATTGATCTCTTTCCTTACATGCAAGGAGGCGGTCAAGAAAAGGGTTTGCGAAGTGGGACAGAAAATATTGCAGCTATTATTGGATTTGGAAAAGCTTGTGAACGTTCAAGTCAAAATAGAGTCATATTTAGAGAAAATATTGACTTCCTCAGATTAACTCTTGAGAAGGCTTTAGTAGATTTGGGTGCAGTTATTTTTTGTGAAAAGAGTCATAGATTGAGTAACACCACATTTTTTTCTTTTAAGAATATTGATGGCTCAACATTATTGACAGCCCTTGATAGAAAAGGATTTGCTATCGCTAGCGGTTCGGCTTGTTCAAGTAATAGCACAGAACCGAGTCATGTTCTTTTGTCGATGGGTGTTGATTTAGATTTAGCTCAAGGAGCTCTCAGGGTTAGCCTGGGTGTGGAAAGTACTGAGAATGAAATTAATGACTTCATGGTTACACTTAAAGATGAAGTGAATAGATTAAAACAATTGACTGCTGTGGCAGCTTAACTAAAAAGATAAGGACATTATGAAAAACAAGTTACACGATATGCCAATATACATGGATTATTCTTCAACTACGCCTGTAGATCCGCGTGTTGCTGAAAAAATGATTCCTTATATTACGGAAGATTTTGGAAATCCAGCCTCAAGAAGCCATCCTTATGGTTGGACTGCTGAAAAAGCTGTTGAAGATGCTAGGAAAGAGGTTGCGCTATTAGTGAATGCCGATCCTAGAGAGATTATTTGGACCTCCGGTGCAACAGAGTCAAATAATTTAGCTATTAAAGGAGCGAGTAATTTCTATTCCAAAAAAGGAAAGCATATTATTACACTGGCCACAGAACACAAGGCGGTGATTGATGCTGTAAGAGAATGTGAGCGAATGGGATATGAGGCAACTTATATGGAGCCAGAACCCAATGGACTTTTAGATATTGAAAAATTTAAATCGACGATACGTCCAGACACTGTTCTAGTTTCAGTAATGTTTGTTAATAATGAGATTGGTGTAATTCAAGATATCATAACCATCGGAAATATCTGTCGTGAAAATAAAATCATTTTTCATGTAGATGCAGCACAAGCAACCGGCAAAGTTAAGATTGATTTAGAGACATTACCTGTTGACCTGATGAGTTTTTCGGCTCATAAAACCTATGGTCCAAAAGGCGTAGGAGCACTTTATGTTAGACGTAAACCAAGAATTAGAATCGAGCCGCAAATGCATGGGGGTGGACATGAAAGAGGTATGCGTTCGGGCACGCTAGCGACACACCAAATTGTGGGTATGGGTGAGGCGTTTAAAATCGCCAGAGAAGAAATGGACGAAGAAAATACTCGTATCAAAAATTTACAAGCAAAACTTCTTAAAGGGCTCACGGAAATTGACGAAACTTATGTCAACGGTGACCTTGATAAAAGAGTGCCACATAATCTAAATATAAGTTTCAATTATGTCGAAGGCGAATCTTTAATCATGGCAATCAAAGGTATTGCGGTATCCAGTGGTTCAGCATGTACTTCAGCAAGCTTAGAGCCGAGTTATGTTCTAAGAGCATTAGGCCGTTCAGATGAGCTTGCGCATAGTTCGATACGTTTTTCTATTGGAAGATTTACCACTGAATCCGATGTTGAGTTTACAATAGCGCTATTAAAGGAAAAGATTGATAGATTAAGAGATTTGTCACCTTTGTGGGAGATGTTTCAAGATGGAGTAGATTTAGAAAAAGTAGAATGGGCAGAACATTAATTATTTTTTTGGAGAAATAAAATGGCTTACAGCGATAAAGTTTTAGATCATTATGAAAACCCTAGAAATGTTGGGTCATTTGATAAAAGTGATGCTAACGTTGGAACTGGTATGGTAGGAGCCCCTGCGTGTGGTGATGTCATGAAGTTACAAATTAAAATGGGTGAAAATGGCATTATCGAAGATGCAAAGTTTAAAACCTATGGATGTGGTTCAGCCATTGCATCAAGTTCACTGGTTACAGAAATGCTTAAAGGTCGAACACTGGACGAAGCACAAGCTATCAAAAATACTTCGATAGTTGAAGAGTTAGCACTTCCACCAGTTAAAATACATTGTTCTGTGTTAGCTGAAGATGCGATTAAAGCTGCGGTAGCTGATCTTAAATCTAAACAAAAATAATATGCCAATTTCAATGACAGAAAAAGCTGCTAGTAGAGCAAAGAATTACCTAGAATCAAGAGGCAAAGGTATGGGCCTGAAGCTTGCAGTAAAAACAACAGGTTGCTCAGGTATGGCTTATGTTTTAGAGTTTGTTGATGAGGCTAGTCCTGACGATCAAATTTTTGAAAGTCATGGCATTAAAATTTTGGTTGACCCAAAAAGTCTTATCTATATCGACGGCACTGAATTAGATTTTGTAAGAGAAGGTTTGAATGAAGGATTTCAGTTTAACAATCCAAACGTTAAAGATAGTTGCGGTTGTGGAGAAAGTTTTACAGTGTGACCCAGAATTACTTTGAATTATTTAATCTTCCTGAGAAATTTCAAATAGATTCAGTGAAGTTGCAAGAAAATTATCGGTCGATACAAAAAGAAATACATCCAGATAGGTTTGCTACTTCAACAGAGAATGAAAAAGTCCAGTCTATGATTAAGTCCACTCAGGTTAACGATGCTTATCAAACCTTAAAGTCGCCAACCAAAAGAGCAAAGTATATTTTGTCGCTTCACAGATCTGTTGAGAAAATTACGCTTCCTCCTGATTTTTTAATGCAACAAATGGAATGGGAAGAGCATCTTGAAGATATTGAAAAAAAGATTAAAGAACTAGACCAGTTTAAATTGACTATCAATAAAAAATATGAAGAATATTCTTTAATGCTTTCAACGCAAATTGATAATGATCAAAATTGGAATGAAGCTGCAATCACCATTGATAAACTGTATTTTGTTGAAAAATTACTTCATAAAATTAACATCGCTCTAAATTAAATAAAATGGCACTTCTACAAATATCTGAACCTGGAAAAAGTACAATGCCTCATGAGCATAGAAGAGTTATTGGTATTGATCTTGGGACGACCAATTCTCTTGTTGCTTCAGTAATTAGTGGGAGTCCTGCTATTTTAATACAAGATGATAAATCTAATCTTCTACCCTCAGTTGTTTATTATTCTAAAAATACAGTTCAAGTTGGAAATGAGGCAAGAGATCATCAAAGTAATGATGCTGAAAATACAATCTCATCAGTCAAGAGACTTATTGGTAAGACAATTGATGATGTTAATCAAGTTAATTTTCCACTTAATCTTTCTGATGGTGATGGCGTTATAAATATTAAGACTTCAAATGGGATGAAGAATCCCATCGAAGTTTCTGCTGAAATTTTAAAAATGCTTAGAACTGTTGCCGAAAATAACTTAGGCGGCGAGCTTATGGGAGCTGTTGTTACTGTTCCTGCTTATTTTGATGATGCTCAAAGACAAGCCACAAAGGATGCCTGTCAATTGGCAGGTTTAAATATCTTACGTTTGATTAATGAACCGACAGCAGCAGCGGTAGCTTATGGATTAGATAAAAAATCTATGGGGCAATTTGTCGTTTTTGATTTAGGTGGAGGGACTTTTGATGTGTCCATCTTAAATCTATCAAAAGGCTTATTTGAAGTTTTAGCAACTCACGGTGATGCAAACCTGGGTGGTGATGATTTTGATCAAGCAATTGTTAATTTTTTAAATAATAAATATAAATTAAATATTAAAGATATCGAAGTTCAAAGCATGATTTCAATCTTAGCAAGAGAAATAAAAGAATCACTCTCTAATAAAAAAGAGGTTGAAATTTTAAAGGAAATCAATGGTAAGGAAATTAAAGAGACATTTACGCAACAACAATTTAAAGCTTTAGTTAATGATTTAATTGAGCAAACGCTTAAAGCAACCAAAAATGCCCTAAATGATGCCAAGCTCAGTACCGATCAAATTGATGGCGTCATTATGGTAGGTGGATCAACTAGAATGCCATGTATTCAGGAGGCAGTAGGAAACTTATTTAAACAAGACCTTCTTAATGACCTAAACCCAGATGAAGTTGTTGCATTAGGTGCAGCAATCCAGGCAAATATTTTAGCTGGTAATGGACAAGAAGATATTCTTTTACTTGATGTCACACCACTTTCATTAGGTATTGAAACAATGGGGAGTATTGTAGAGAGAATTATTCCAAGGAATACGACGCTCCCCATCGCAATGGCACAAGAATTTACGACATATAAAGATGGTCAAACGGCTATGATCATCCATGTAGTTCAAGGAGAAAGGGACTTAGTAGATGATTGTCGTTCTTTAGCAAAATTTACTTTAAAAAAAATTCCTCCTATGGTCGCGGGTGCAGCAAAAATTAAAGTGACATTTCAAGTGGATACAGACGGGTTATTATCAGTTTCTGCAGAAGAAACTACGACTAATGAGAAAGCTTCTATAGAAGTAAAACCCAGTTATGGATTATCAGAAGATAATATTAAAACCATGCTCCAATCCTCTTACGATTTAGCTGAAGAAGATAAAATTTCCAGGGCGCTTGCGGAAACAAAAGTGGAAGCTAATCAATTAATTGAATTAACTCAAAAAGCTTTGGATGCTGACAAGGACCTTCTTTCAGATTCTGAATTAACCTCAATTAAAAATGATTTAAAAGATTTAATAAATGTACTTAATTCTTCAAATAACGATAAGATTAAAGAAGCAACTAAACAATTAAACACAAAAAGTGAGCCCTTTGCGGCCAAAAGAATGGATCGATCTATTCAAAAAGCCTTAACTGGAAAATCTATTAACAAACTGGAATTTTAAAGATGCCAAAAATTATTGTTCTTCCTCATGAACTCTGTCCAGATGGTGATGTATTAGAGGCTGAAGCTGGTGAATCAATTTGTAATGTTTTATTAAAAAATCATATTGATATTGAGCATGCTTGTGACCAAGTTTGTGCCTGCACTACCTGCCATGTAGTGATTAAGGAAGGGTTTTCCTCACTTGATGAATCTGAAGAAGAAGAAGATGATATGCTGGATAAGGCTTGGGGATTAGAACCTACTTCAAGATTGTCTTGTCAAGCAAAAATCAAAGATCAAGATATCACTGTTGAAATACCCAAATATACAATTAATCTAGCTTCAGAATAAAAAAACCCACCGAAGTGAGTTTTTTAACAAGGTGACGGGACGTACAAACGACCTAGAATTTATAGGTCACATCTAACTGAATCAAATCCATTGAGTCTATACACATACCAGTATCACCCGTAACACCTGGAGTACAACCAACAGATTTATCATTAATTTCACCATAAGCGTAGGCAACATTAAATTTAACATTGTCTTCAATCATGTATTGCCCTTTAAATGCAAACCCTTTCAAGTTTACCTTTGAATCAAAGATATCGGAATCAACGTGATTGGGGTCAACAGAATATGTCCCTACTTGTTGATACCATAAGTTACCTTTCCAATCACCTTTTTTTTGCTTACCTTTATCTAGGGCAATAAAGTCTTTATAAGAACCGAACCCAACACCTATCATAAAAGCTGAATTATCATCGGCGCCGCCGTTATTTCCACCTGCACCTGAATTGATCCATGCTTTTCTTCGGTCATCACCATCTATGTTGTAAGCGTAGTCACCAAATACCGTCATACCTAAACCAGGTTTGACCATCATCTTATAATCAGCAGGAATTTCAATTAATGAAAGGTCATTGATCCCTGTTGCGTCATTACCAATAACAGATGGATTGAACACCACTTCAGATTCCGTATTTAAGTTATCATCATTTGTATACATAGTATAAGTTAGACCTGTTTTAAATGATGGGCCAGATTTCACATCAAATTTATGCTTACCAATTACTTGAGCTGAAAGCTGATATTGTGAATCTGTATCGGTACCATCTGTACTTTGCTTGTCATCCCCCTGCATTGTATTAACACCACCAGTCGTTGAGATAGTAGTTTGCTTACTCATTTTATATTTAGTACGCCATGAAGCTCCATCCCATGTCAAATCTTTATCCCAGACCATTGGCTTTGTGTACAAGGGATTCTTAATTCGACCTGCTTGCAATGTGAGCCAATCTGTCAGGTTCCAACCAATCATTGCACGCTTTACAAAGAGTTCATTTTTATTACCTTGATATCCTGGATTTTTTCCAAAAGTTGCATTATCTGATCTACCTTTTGATCCCATTGCAAGGGCTAGATCAGTAAACCAGTTTTCAGAAATTTTAGTTTTAAAGCCTAATGTAATTTTGTAACGCTGTCTGCTTCGATCAACAGAATCAGAGCCGCCATATTCATCGGCACCTCTCCATTCTTGCCTTACTCTTATGTCACCATAAAGTTTTCCCTCATCAAGGTATTTACTGATTGATAGCTTACTATTTACTTTTTGATCACGTGCTTTAGTCTCACCGGCATGTTTCTTTGTAAGTAAGGCTGCTTCATCCTCTGTTAAAATACCTTTAGTGACAAGCGCATTAACCAAGTCTTCAGTTGTGTCAGAAAATACAGGTACTGAAAAAGCTAATGTTGAAACCACCAAGCCTTTAATTAAATTTTGTTTCATTTCAATAATTCTCCATATCCTTGTTTTAAATATTTAACAAATAATACAAATATCTATGACAAGAGAATTATTAAGGTTTTTTATGACATTTCTATGACAAAAACTTAAACAGTTTAAATAGTTAAAATTTTATTTTGATAGAAACGTTAAATTAAAGAATATTAAAGAACGGCACTTTGGAGATCAAACTCAACTTGGCCTGAGGCAAGACTATAAACACCACCGATGATACCAATTTGTTTTTTTTGAAGAAGGTCTTTGACGATATCGCTCTGATTGATAATAGTTTCTATTTGTTTTTGCACATTCAAAAAACAAACCTTTGAAACAAAATCACTATTTTTAGAGTTCCGATGGGGCTCAGTTATTGTCTTTTCATTAGAGACTGCTGGTTGTAAAAGCTTTGTGATTTCCTCAATATTTCCTTCTTTAAAATTATCGCAAGCTGCTTTAACCGCTCCACAATTTGAGTGCCCCATGACAACAATAATTTTTGAGCCAAGGTATTTACATGCATACTCTAAACTTCCAATCGCATTTTTACAGGCTACATTTCCTGCCAAACGAACGCTAAAAATATCACCTAAGCTTTGGTCAAAAATTAATTCAAGTGAAGTTCTTGAATCACTGCAGCCTAATACAGCTGCAAAGGGCTCTTGTTTTTCTTTTAACTCTTCACGAATTAATGATAAATTCTGATCACGCTTCACATCATTAATAAAACGTTGATTTCCGTCTACCAAGATCGCTAAAGCTTCTTTTGGAGAAAGATTTTCACGATTTATTTTTTTTTGTGTACCCATACTACTCAGCTCTCATATGAGGGAACAAGATCACATCCCGAATACTTGGACTATCTGTCAATAACATGACTAAACGATCAATACCGATTCCGCAACCTCCTGTTGGGGGAAGCCCATATTCTAATGCTCTAATAAAATCGGCATCATAGTACATAGCTTCCTCGTCACCAGCATCTTTTGCGGCTACTTGCTTTTGAAAACGATCAGCCTGATCTTCGGCATCATTTAGCTCAGAAAAGCCATTCGCAATTTCTCTACCTGCAATAAATAATTCAAAACGTTCAGTAATGGCCTCATCTGAATCAGAAGCTCTAGCTAGCGGAGATACCTCCGTTGGGTAATCAACGATATAAGTTGGGTCCCATAACTTATCTTCAGCTTCTGACTCAAACAATGCTAATTGATAAGCTCCCAACCCTAAGTTATCGGGTAAATTTTCCCCTTTTTTCGAAAGATAAGACTTAATAAAGTCTGCATCACCTAGCTGATCTTTGGTGAATTGTTTTGAATATTTCATGACTGCTTCAACGAGAGTAAGTCTTTCGAATGGTTTTTCAAAATCAATTGTTTTGTCTTGGTATTTTACTTTTAGCGTTCCTAGTATTGTCTTCGTCACATCCCGAATACAATCTTCAGTAAAACTCATTAACCACTTGTATTCAGTATAAGCTGCATAAAATTCCATCATCGTAAATTCAGGGTTATGTCTTACGCTCAAACCCTCATTCCTAAAATTACGGTTTATTTCAAATACACGATCAAAACCACCAACAACCAATCTTTTAAGATATAGCTCAGGCGCAATTCTCAAATACATATCCATATCGAGTGCATTGTGATGTGTTTCAAATGGTCTAGCCGTTGCCCCTCCTGGAATAGCGTGTAGCATTGGAGTTTCAACCTCTAAGAATTTATGCTCTTCCATAAAAGTACGTATATTAGAGATAATTTTAGAGCGATTAAGGAAAGTTTTTTTTGTATCTTCATTAACAATAAGGTCCACATATCTTTGTCTATATTTTGTTTCTTGATCAGATAACCCATGAAATTTTTCAGGGAGTGGGCGAATTGACTTTGTGAGTAATATAATTTCAGTGACTTCAATAGTTAATTCATTTGTCCTTGTTTTAAATAGTTTTCCTTTAGCGCCAACAATATCACCTAAATCCCATTTTTTAAACTGCGCATAAAGTTCTGGGTTATCATCTGAGTTAATAAAATCCCTCGTCACATAAAGCTGAATTCTGCCATTATTATCTTGGATGGTTGCAAAACTCGCTTTACCCATCACACGCTTTAACATCATTCGGCCAGAAACTGATACTTCTATACTTTTACCTTCAAGCGTTTCTTTATCATCCTCATCATAATTTTTATGTAACTCAGATGATAAATTTGTAGGTTTGAACTGATTCGGAAATGCTACACCCAACTTTCTTAATTCTAAAAGCTTATTTCTTCTCTCAGAAATTATTGAGTTTTCATCAACTACAGGCTCGTTATTTTGGTTAATATCTTTGCTCAACTTATACCCCTTGCTTTAAACTTTCACTTATAAATGGGTCTAGATCTCCATCTAATACCCCTTGCGTATTTCCAACCTCTACACCCGTTCTTAAATCTTTAATTCTAGATTGATCCAACACATAACTTCGGATTTGATGCCCCCAACCGATATCACTTTTTGCGTCTTCAACAGCCTGTTTCTCTTCATTTCTTTTATTTAATTCAATCGCATAAAGCTGTGCTTTTAACATATTCATTGCTTCAGCCTTATTCCTATGTTGCGATCGATCGTTTTGACACTGCACAACAGTGTTAGTTGGCACATGTGTAATTCTAACAGCAGAATCTGTTTTGTTAATATGTTGACCACCCGCACCGGAAGCACGATATGTGTCTATACGAAGGTCCGAAGGGTTAATATCAATATCAATTGAATCATCTATTTCAGGAAAAACATTGACTCCTGCAAATGATGTGTGTCTTCGGCTTCCAGAATCAAAAGGTGACTTTCTGACCAAACGATGAATGCCTGACTCTGTCCTAAAGTATCCATAAGCAAAATCACCAGAAACCTTTATTGAGGCACTCTTGATTCCTGCAACCTCACCGTCAGATAACTCTAAGACTTCAACCTTAAAAGATTTTTGCTCTGCATACCTTATATACATTCTAAGGAGCATATTGGCCCAGTCTTGTGCCTCAGTGCCACCGCTACCTGACTGGAAATCAATGAAGCAATTGTTTGGATCCATTGGATTTGAAAACATTCTTTTGAATTCGACATCATCAACAAGTTTTGAAATATTTTCTGTATCAACCTGAATGGTCTTAAGTGTCTCCTTATCACCCTCCTCCTTCGCTAGATCAAACAATTCTTGATTGTCTTTTATCTGATGAGTCAGTGCTTCGGCCTGATTGACTATATTTTCAAGTCCACGTTTTTCTTTTCCAATTTTTTCATTTAATGCACGATCTGACCAGGTATTAGGGTCTTGTTGAAGTAGCTCAAGCTCAGCAATTCTTTTAGACTTATCTCCTAAGTCAAAGATACCCCCGTAATGTTTTAAATTTTAAATTTATGGCTTGAATTTTCTGAGTTAGAATTTGTAATTCGTCTTGTTCCATTCTTTTATAATTACCTTTCTTTTTCTTCCGTTTGGAACGTTATTATAACTCTTTTTATCAAAAGTAAATTTGTCATAAAAGTGTCACTGAACTGGTTTAATCTAATCAAAGTTTTAAAATTTATTAAAATTAAACATTAGGAGCTAAATATAAATGAAACCCCTGAATCTTAAAAAACTTAGTGCTGTTGCCTTATTAGGTGCAGGAATTCTTTCTATGCCAACAATGGCTGCCGTTGATATTGTTAAGGTTGACGGATCAAGTACTGTATACCCAATAACTGAAGCAGTTGCTGAAGAGTTTCAAATTGCAACACGCATCAAAGTTACTGTAGGTGTATCGGGAACGGGTGGTGGTTTTAAAAAGTTTTGCCGAGGGGAGACTGTAGTCTCAAATGCTTCAAGACCAATCAAGTTAAGCGAAATTAAAAAATGTAAAGAGGCTGGAATTAAGTTTATTGAGCTCCCCATTGCATATGATGCCCTTAGTGTTGTTATCAACAAAAAAAATGATTGGGCAAAAGATATGACGACACAAGAATTAAAGAAAATGTGGGAACCTGCAGCCCAAGGAAAAATAACAAAATGGAGTCAGGTAAGAGATAGTTGGCCTGAAACCCCTTTAAGGCTTTATGGGCCCGGTGCTGACTCAGGAACTTTTGATTATTTTACAGAAGCAGTTATCGAAGAATCTAAGGCGATTAGAGGTGATTTTACTGCATCAGAGGATGATAACGTATTAGTGAAAGGGGTATCAGGCGATAAAGGAGGAATCGGTTACTTTGGCCTAGCTTATTATGAGGAAAATAAAAATTTACTTAAAGCAGTGGCAATTAAGAACGCAACAGGTGACTTTGTGCTACCAGGTCTTAAAACAATAATGGATGGCTCATATAACCCACTATCAAGACCGTTGTTCATTTATTTAAATGCAGCGATGGTTGAATCGGATCCAAAAGTCAAAAAGTTTGTTGAGTTTTATTTAAAGCATGTAGCAGAACTTTCAAAAGAAGTAGGTTATGTTCCATTTAATGAGCAAGAATATGCAGCTATTTCTAATCACTATAAAACACTTCAAACAGGAACGGCTTACAAAAAACCTGAGATTGGTTTGTCTGTTAAGCAAATATTAGAAATGTCAGCAGCAAGCGAATAATTTAAATTTTGAACAAAAAAAGGCAGCTTCACGTTGCCTTTTTTAATATTAGAAAAAAATTGTTTTTTACCAAAATTATTTTCATTTGTTTAATAAAATTGAGTATCATTTGAATAACAAAAAAAAATGGCCCCTACTTAATTTCCTATTATGGCAAAACTAGAAAATACTGAAGTCAGCCCTCGTCTGGCAAAAAATTTACGTCGAAATGTTTTAGAGCGATGTATTGAATTTGGCCTTCTATGTTCAGGTATGTTTGCTATTTTTATCACCCTCGCCATCATTTATATATTGGTATCAGAGGCTATTCCATTCTTTCAACATGTAAGCCTTTATGATTTTTTAACTGATACTGTCTGGACACCAAACTATTCGATTAAGCATTATGGAATTATGGCGTTAGTCTCAGGGACCCTAACAACTACCTTTATTGCCCTTCTAGTCGCAGTTCCATTAGGTACAATCACCGCCATTTATTTATCAGAGTTTGCAACACATAAAGTCAGAGAAACAATTAAGCCTGTTTTAGAGTTATTAGTTGGTGTCCCAACAGTTGTATTTGGCTACTTTGCGCTGATGTTAGTCACACCGCTATTACAAAAAATTTATCCTGACCTGACAACATTTAACATGCTCGGGCCTGGTATTGTAATGGGAATTATGATCGTTCCTTATATTGCATCCGTTGCAGAAGATGCCATGAGAGCAGTTCCAATGGCCATGAGAGAAGGTTCTTATGCGATGGGGGCCACAAGATTCCAAACGGCTGTTAAAGTCATTACTCCCGCAGCTATCTCAGGTATTATTGCAGCCTACATATTAGCAATTAGTCGTGCTGTTGGTGAGACCATGATTGTTGCTATCGCAGCCGGACAACAACCTAATTTTACGTTCAACCCTGTTGAGAGTGCGGCGACTATCACCTCCTATATTGTGTCAGTTGCTCTAGGAGATTTAGAGCATGACGGAATTGGTTTTCAAAGTATTTTTGCAGCAGGCCTTACTTTACTCATCATGACACTGATGTTTAATATTATCGGGCATGCCGTTCGAAAGAAATATGCTGAGAGATATTAATCATGGCTAATGATAAAAAAGTTGATATAGAAAATAATTTAACCCTGATTAGGTCATTAATAGCCAAACATAAAAGGCATGACCATATCTTTGCGGGTGTGGGAATGTTTGTAATTATCTCCTTAACCATCACCTTATTAGTTTTATTTTTAGATCTTGTTTTTGATGGTTACCCAAGATTTAATTTAGATTTTTTAACAAACTTTCCTTCCAGACGAGCAACGGCCGCAGGCATTTTGTCAGCGTGGGTAGGTTCATCATTAGTTTTGATTGTCACTTTTTTTGCAGCCGTCCCTCTAGGAATTGCTGCCGGTGTTTATCTTGAAGAGTATGCAAAAAAGAATTGGTTTTCTGATTTAATTGAAATTAATGTCACAAATTTAGCAGGGGTGCCTTCAATAATTTATGGTCTTTTAGCGCTAGGATTATTTGTCTATGGATTTGGGCTTGGCCAAACTATTCTGACAGCAGGATTAACGCTAGCATTATTAATGTTACCCATTGTTATTGTAGCGACCCGAGAAGCAATAAGAGCAATTCCTATTCATATTAGAGAGGCGGCTTATGCTGTTGGTGCAACAAAATGGCAAGTCTCACTCCATCATGTTATTCAATATTCGTATGGTGGAATTCTTACTGGGGTGATTATAGGTATGGCTCGTGCTATTGGCGAAACTGCCCCAGTTATAACGATTGGTGCTTTAACCTTTATCGCTTTCCTACCTCCGAGCCCTGTCGGACTAGAACCTCCTTTCATAAATTTTGAATGGTTAGAAGCAGGCTTTACTGTGCTACCTATTCAAATGTTTAATTGGATCTCGAGACCACAAATGGCATTCCATGTAAATGCAGCCGCAACTGGTGCAATTATAATTTTATTAACATTGTTAATGAATGGGTTAGCAATTAAAATTCGGTATAACATCAGGAAGAAAATTAAATGGTAGATAAAAAAAGAAAGCATCCCAAGGAAATTATTAAAGCAGAAGCTAATTCGCTTAATTTCTTTTATGCGGATGGAACTCAGGCACTAAAAAAAATAAGTCTACCGGTTTATGAGAATAAAATAACTGCCTTGATTGGTCCTTCAGGGTGCGGTAAATCTACCTTCTTAAGATGTTTTAATCGTATGCATGATTTATATCCTGGCAATAAATATGATGGTGAAATTATTCTTCATCCAGATAACACAAATATATTAGATAAACGTGTCGACCCAATTGAGGTAAGGATGAGAATCAGTATGGTTTTTCAAAAGCCAAATCCTTTTCCTAAATCAATATATGAAAACGTAGCATATGGATTACGAGTACGTGGTGAAAGAAATAAAAGAGTTCTTGATGATAAAGTTGAGGAGGCTCTAAAAGGAGCATCTTTATGGGATGAAGTAAAAAAGAGGCTTCATGATTTAGCATTTAATCTTTCAGGAGGCCAGCAACAAAGACTATGTATCGCCAGAGCGTTAGCAACTGATCCTGAAATCATGCTGTTTGATGAACCCACCTCAGCACTTGACCCCATAGCAACAATGAATATTGAAGAACTAATGGCTGGTTTAAAAGAAAAATTATCTATTTTAATAGTGACACATAATATGCAACAAGCAGCAAGAATTTCTGACTATACTGCCTACATGTATCTTGGAGAATTAGTGGAGCACGATGAAACAGATAAGGTGTTTACAAACCCAAGTAAAAAAGAAACAGAAGATTACATTACAGGCAAGTTCGGTTAACGACTAAATTATTTCTTCAATTTTTTTAGTCAAAAATTTAGCCGCCTTTAAAACCTCTGCTCTAACAGGTCCCTCTGTCATTACCCTTACTAAAGGTTGAGTTCCGGATGCACGAATTAATGTTCGCCCCTTACCCCTCATAATAATTTCTGATTCCTTAATTGCATTCTTTACAACATTTGATTTTAAATTAACTTTATTTTCAGTAGGTATATTAATTAAAATCTGTGGGTAAAGCTTAATTTCAATCAGGGCATCCTTCAAATTTTTTTTATTTTTTACTAAATATGACAAGACCTGTAATGCAGAAATGATGCCATCTCCTGTAGAATGTAAATTTTTAACTAAGATATGCCCAGAGTTTTCCCCGCCTAAAATCCACTTCCTTCTATCTAACTCTTCAGATACATAACGATCTCCTACATTTGCTCTAGCGAATGGAATTGATTGCATTTTACACTTCTCTTCGAAAGCTAAATTGGTCATATGAGTGCCAACAATCCCACCAAATTCATAACCTTCTTTAATATAAAATTGCATTATTATGAAGAGTAATTGGTCTCCATCAACCAAAGTGCCATCTTCATCCACCATGATCACACGGTCACCATCCCCATCAAATGCAATACCCATATCTGCATTATGCAAAGTCACTGCATCCTGTAAATTTTTCGGGGATACAGAACCTGCCTTTTTGTTGATATTTAAACCATCAGGCTTATCATTAACAATAATAATATTAGCACCAAGATTAGAAAAAATAACAGGCGCTATATGATAGGTTGCGCCGTTAGCGCAATCTAAAACAATAGTTAAACCTTTTAAAGATAATTTTTTTGAGAAAGTGTTTTCACAAAATTCAATATATTGCTTTACATAATTTTCAGCTCTTTGCGCCTTACCAAGTTTGCTGGGCAATACCTGTTCTATTTTCTGATCAATAAGAGATTCAATTTCACATTCGATTTCATCAGATAGCTTTAAACCTTTAGAGGAAAAAAATTTTACTCCATTATCATCATAAGGATTATGAGATGCTGAAATAACAACTCCAAAATCAGCTTTACCTGAACGAGTCAGATAAGCTATTGCTGGTGTGGGAATAGGTCCTGTCAAAAGAACATTGACTCCAGCACTGGAAAAGCCTGCCTCAAGAGCAGATTCAAGCATGTAACCTGAAATCCGTGTATCTTTTCCAATGACAACCGAGGGTTTTTGCCCGCGTTTATTTATTCTTGATAATACAACCCCAGCGGCGTGTCCTAATCTTACAAAGAATTCAGCAGTAATCGGAAAATTTCCTACCTTCCCCCTAATACCGTCGGTGCCAAAATATTTTTTTTTCACACAACTCCCTTATACTGCTTCAAGAACAGAAATAGCATTAAATGTTTCTTTGACGTCATGCACCCGCAAAATTCTAGCCCCATTTTGAACCGCTAAACAGGCGAGTAAAACGCTTGCTTGAATGATATCATTTTCTATATCGCCTACCATTTTTTTTACCATCGATTTTCTTGAAACACCAACTAAAAGTGGAAAGGTTAATTTTGTAAATTGATTAATTTTTTTGAATAAATCAATATTATGCTCAAAGGTTTTACCGAAACCAAAACCAGGATCAAGCATAATTCTTTCATTTTTAATACCTGCCTTATTAAGATCAGCCGTACGAGTTTTAAAAAATGACTCAACCTCTAATACTATATTTTTATATTGAGGTGAGTTTTGCATATTTTTTGGTGAGTTTTGCATATGCATTAGACACACGAGTGTATTTGAATTTGATATCGCTGCGATAGCACCAGGTTTTTGTAGAGCATAGATATCATTAATCATATCAACTCCATAATCAATTGAGAGCTTCATTATTTCAGGTTTATAGGTATCAATTGATATCGGGATATCAAATACTTTTTTAATTTCTTTTAAAGTCGGCTCCAATCTATCACGCTCAGCATTAACAGAAATAATTCCAGCACCTGGACGTGAGGACTCAGCTCCGATATCTATAATATCGGCTCCAGAATTGACCATACCTTCTACATGCTTTAGAGCTTCATCTATTTGATTGTATTTTCCTCCATCAGAAAAGGAGTCAGGAGTTAAATTTAATACCCCCATAATTAATGGCTTTGAACTTGAGCTAAGTAATTGAGAAATTTTATTCATAAAAAAATAAGGAGGCTTAAGCCTCCTTTTTTTTATCTAGATTTGGTTGCTGGTTGCGGCTTGATACTGCTTGTTGGTGCCTTACCAGAAGGAGGCATTTTTTTGTCGTTAGATGATTTAGAAGGTTTTGGAGCTCTTACTTTTTTCCCTGCCATCACATCATTAATTTGATCGCTATCAATTGTTTCATATTCAAGTAAAGCTTTTGTCATTGCTTCAACTTTCTTTCTATTTTTTTCTATAAGTTTCCGAGCAATTGAGTACTGCTTGTCTAAAATAGATTTTATCTCTGCATCAACTAATTGTTGAGTTGCTTGAGATATTGCTTTGGGTGCACCAAAAAAAGATTCTTGGTTTTCATCAGCGTAAACCATCGTTCCGAGCTTGTCTGACATACCATATTTAGTCACCATATCTCTTGCAAGCTTTGTTGCTCTTTCAAAATCATTTCCGGCACCTGTAGACATTTGCTTCATAAATACTTCCTCAGCAATACGCCCACCAAATAGTATTGATATCTCTTCAAGCATCTTAGTCTTAAAGTTACTAAATCTATCAAATTCGGGAAGTTGCCATGTTAATCCTAATGCATAGCCCCTAGGCATGATTGTTACCTTATGAACTGGGTCAGCATTTGGCAACAACTTCGCTACAACTGCATGACCGGATTCATGATATGCCGTATTCATTCGCTCTTCTTCACGCATCACTAAAGACTTTCTTTCAGGACCCATATAAATTTTGTCTTTTGCTTGCTCAAAATCTTCCATATCGACAGTTTCTTTGTTTCCTCTTGCAGCATAAAGGGCGGCCTCGTTAACTAAGTTAGCTAAATCAGCACCCGAGAAGCCAGGTGTTCCTCTCGCCAAAATGTCAGCCTTCACATCATTATCAGTTGGAATCTTTCTCATGTGTACATGAAGAATTTCTTCTCTACCTTTAATATCTGGTAACCCAACCATAATTTGTCTATCGAAACGACCTGGTCTGAGTAAGGCTTTATCTAAAACATCTGCACGGTTTGTTGCAGCTACAACGATCACGCCTGAGCTAGGTTCAAAACCATCGAGCTCAACAAGTAACTGATTCAATGTTTGTTCTCTTTCATCATTACCGCCACCTGTACCAGCTCCCCTGCTTCTTCCTACTGCATCAATTTCGTCAATAAATATAATACAAGGAGAAGTCTTTTTAGCTTGTTCAAACATATCTCTTACTCTCGCTGCACCTACACCTACAAACATTTCAACAAAATCAGAGCCTGATATAGTATAAAAAGGCACTTTTGCTTCACCAGCAACGGCACGTGCAAGTAAGGTTTTACCTGTCCCTGGAGGGCCTACAAGTAAAACGCCTCTTGGAATCCTTCCACCCAATTTATGGAATTTGGAAGGGTCTTTTAAGAAATCAACCATTTCAGTGACTTCTTCCTTTGCCTCATCACAACCAGCAACATCCTTAAAAGTTGTTTTATTTGATGTTTGGTCTAATTGTCTAGCCTTGCTCTTGCCAAATGAGAAAGGACCTCCACCTTTGCCTCCACCCTGCATTTGTTTCATAAAGAATATCCAGACACCAACTAATAAAATCATTGGAAACCACGATATAAATATGCTCATTAAAAATGATTGCCTTTCCTCCGGTTGAGCCTCAACCATAACTCCATTTTTTAATAAATCTGAAACAAGCCACGGATCTGTAGGGGCATATGTTGAGAATTTTTGACCGTTGTTAGTTGTACCTGTTATGTTCTG
This sequence comes from uncultured Nitrosomonadales bacterium, assembly GCA_913058475.1. Taxonomy (GTDB): domain Bacteria; phylum Pseudomonadota; class Gammaproteobacteria; order Burkholderiales; family Methylophilaceae; genus BACL14. Next base: position 27,406 of record CAJXQA010000002.1, on the reverse strand, counting down.
ACCATCAATTCTTACCTTAGCAATATTTCCTGATTTAACCTGGTCCATAAATTGAGAATAAACAAGTTTATTTTCTAATCTAGATGATGAGGAAAATTGATTAAATATAGTCATCATTATGATGCCGATAGCAATCCAAATACCGATACTCTTAAGAATGTTTTTATCCAATGTTTAGCCCTTATTAAATAACAAGATTAATATGATTTCATTATAACTAATTAAAAATTAAAACTGCAAAATTAAGTACCACAAAACTCATGGCCTAATAAAAAAATTTCTGAACTCCTACTTCTTGATGAATCTGGCTTAATTTTAAAGACTTTTTTAAAATATGATCTTAAATCCTTAACATACTCTTCAAAATCTGCACCAACAAATGTCTTGACCAGAAAAAATCCATTTTGTTTCAAATGTTTTTTAGCAAAATCCAGTGCTAATTCATTAAGATTGATAGCTCTTTGCTGATCAACCATTTTTATACCACTAATATTGGGGGCCATATCAGAAATTACAAGGTCTAAAGGCTTATTTTTAAGCTTGTCCATCATTTCTTTCAATACTTCTTCTTGCTCAAAATCACCTTGGATAAAATCTATGCCATTAATGGGCGATACCTCTAACAAATCTATGGCTACAACTTTTCCATTTAACCCTATTCTTTTTGATAAAACTTGAGACCATCCTCCTGGAGCTGCCCCCAAATCTGCTGCGGCGATACCAGGCTTAATAATTTTATATTTATTATCAATTTCTATTAATTTATACGCAGCCCTTGAGCGGTATCCATCTTTTTGTGCTTGAATGACAAATGGATCTTTAACATGACCTTTTATCCAGTTTTTACTATTGTTGGCTTTACTCATCTGATAAACTACGCCTAAAAATTAAAAACACTATTTTATAATATGTTAAATACAAAACAAATTGCTCATCTCAAAGCACTTTCTCATTCACTTAATCCAGTTGTACACGTTGGTCACAAAGGACTCACGGATTCCGTAATTAATGAAATTTTAGTCAGTATAAAAGCCCACGAGCTCATTAAAATAAAGCTTCAAGAAAAAGACAAAATTAAGAAAAAGCTTCTACTCGATGAGATATGTAAAAAAATTAATGGGCAAGCAATCAATCAGATTGGCATGCAAATAGTAATTTTTAAAGCCAGTGACCCATCAAAAATAATACTTCCTTAAACTACCTACTCTTCAATAGTAAAAATATACCTAAAATACATTGAATCAAATAAGCAATGCTTGCAATTCCATGCCAGGCTGAAAACCTATCTGCGAATACACTTTCCATAACTTCTTTTGGGAAGGCTTCTAATTTTAATGCTTCTAAAATAGGGTTAATTCCGAAAAAACTAATGCATACTATTGCCAATATAAAGAGTGCTAGCCAGGCTTGTATTTTTTTAAAGAACCTTATGGATTCACTATGAAACCCATATACCAATACCAAAAAAAGAGTGCCCATCCCAAAGATATTAATATAAGTAAATAAATCTGAAACAATTACACCGGCAATGTAAGAGCTAGGTATTATGTTAAAAATCACATAAGTCACCATAAGCATTGCCCAGAGCCCTCCAACCCAAATACTTGTAAAAATGAAACTTAATTTATTTATAAAGAGATTCATAGTTTTTATAAGTATTTAACTTTTAGAATTTCATATGTTTTCAATCCACCTGGGGACTCAAATTCGACAACATCATCGTTTTCTTTCCCAATAAGTGCTTTTGCCAATGGTGAACTAATTGAAATCTTCTTTTCCTTAATATCTGCTTCATCATCTCCAACAATTTGGTATTCAACCTCATCCTCAGAATCAAGATCCTGAATGATAACGGTAGTTCCAAATACGCATCGACCATCCTTATGAAGTTCTGTTGGGTCAATAATGATGCAGTTAGACAGCTTTGCTTCAATATCAGCTATTCTTCCCTCAATGAAACCTTGCTTTTCTTTAGCGGCATCATATTCTGCATTTTCAGAGAGATCCCCTTGAGCTCTGGCTTCAGCAATTGCAGCAATAACCTCGGGTCTTTCAACACTTTTTAAGAGCTTTAATTCTTCTTTGAGCTTTTCTGAGCCATTGATTGTGATGGGTGTTTTGTCCAAATCTTTTCCTAAATATTTTTTTGAATAGTTATATGAATTGAGTTTATTTTAAGAGTCATTTTTATGCAAGTTCTGTAAGGATGAAACGGTTATTTCATCTGCATAGTTCATTCCAACGCAAGCTGCCTTAGCCCCCGCAAAAGTGGTAAAGTAAGTCACCTTGTTTTGGAGAGCATTTCTCCTAATCTCATATGAATCTTTAATTGCCTGCTTATCTTCAGTGATATTTACAATAAAATCAATTTCATCATTTTTAATCATATCTACAATATGTGGCCTTCCTTCAGCAACTTTATTCACATACTGAACTTCAAGATTATTTTGGGTTAATACATCTGCTGTACCTCTTGTTGCTACTAAAGAAAATCCGAGCATCTTAAGCGAATGTGCAACTTCAACTATTTTTTTATGGTCTTCTTTTCTAACGCTGATGAATGCTTTTCCTTTTGTTGGCAGAATCATTGATGCGCCCATTTGTGACTTGATAAATGCTTCTGCAAATGACGATCCGACCCCCATTACCTCGCCCGTAGATTTCATTTCAGGACCAAGTATTACGTCTACTCCAGGAAATTTAATAAAAGGAAATACAGCCTCTTTCACCGAGAAAAATTTTGGTTTAACTTCAGTAGTGAATTTCTGTGATTCCAATGTTTCCCCTGCCATGCATCTAGCAGCAATTTTTGCTAAAGGCTTACCAATCGCTTTTGAAACAAATGGGACCGTTCTTGAGGCTCTTGGGTTGACTTCTAAAACATAAATGTCATCTCCCTGCAGCGCAAATTGAACATTCATTAACCCGATAACATTTAGCTTTAATGCCATTTTCTTAGTTTGGGCTATTAATTCCATCTGTTTTTTTTCATCAATACTATAAGGTGGGAGTGAGCATGCTGAATCTCCTGAATGAACACCAGCTTGCTCTATATGCTCCATGATGCCCCCAATTACCACTGACTCTCCATCAGATATGGCATCAATATCAACTTCAATTGCGTCATTTAAAAAACGATCTAAAAGTACAGGTGAGTCATGAGATACTTTTACAGCTTCTCTCATATATCGCTCTAGATCTTCTTGTTCATGAACGATTTCCATAGCCCTGCCCCCAAGAACATAACTTGGACGAACTACTAGCGGGTAGCCAATTTCTTCAGCGAGCTTAATTGCTTCCTCTGGAGTTCTGGCAGTCCTATTGGGAGGCTGTTTTAAATTTAGATCGTTTAGTATTTTTTGGAATCTTTCTCTATCTTCTGCAGCATCGATATCCTCAGGTAATGTTCCAATAATAGGAACTCCAGCATCAGCCAATGCTTTAGAAAGTTTAAGAGGAGTTTGCCCTCCATACTGAACAATTACACCAAAAGGATTTTCCTTATACACAATCTCTAAAACATCTTCTAGGGTGACTGATTCAAAATACAACCTATCAGAAATATCAAAATCTGTTGAAACTGTTTCAGGGTTGCAATTAATCATGATAGTTTCAAAGCCAGCTTCCTTTAAAGCTAAAGAAGCATGCACACAACAATAATCAAATTCTATACCTTGTCCAATCCTATTAGGTCCACCACCCAGTATTATTATTTTTTTATTTAATGTTGGGCGTGATTCACATTCTTGCTCATAAGTGGAGTATAAATACGCAGTATCTGTATGAAATTCAGCTGCACAAGTATCCACTCTTTTATAAACTGGGTGAATATGGTTTTTAGCTCTTAATTCTCTAATACTTTTCTCTTCTGTGCCTAAAAGATATCCAATGCGATGATCCGAAAATCCCTTTTGCTTGAGCTCAAACAAATAAGTCCTTTCAATTGCATCAAGCTTAAAAGTTTTTAATTTTTCTTCATTTTTAATTAAATCTTCAATTTGATATAAAAACCAAGGATCAATTTTGGTGAAATTAAATATTTCCTCTATCGATAAACCCAGCCTCATTCCATCAGCCAGATATCTAATTCTATCCGCACCAGGCTCTTTTAACTCTTTAATAATAAGGGTCTTATCTAATGAAATTTCGTTTAAACCATCATATCCAAGTTCAAGACCTCTAAGTGCTTTTTGAAAAGATTCTTGGAAACTTCTACCAATTGCCATTACTTCCCCAACTGATTTCATTTGTGTTGTAAGACTTGCGTCTGCATTTGGAAATTTTTCAAAAGCAAAACGTGGAATTTTAGTCACAACGTAATCAATAGTAGGTTCAAAAGATGCAGGTGTTAAGCCACCTGTAATCTCATTACTTAACTCATCAAGAGAATATCCAACTGCTAATTTAGCGGCAATTTTTGCAATTGGAAAGCCTGTAGCTTTAGAAGCAAGGGCTGATGACCTTGATACTCGTGGGTTCATTTCAATAACGACCATTCGTCCATCTTTCGGATTTATAGCAAACTGGACGTTTGAACCACCTGTATCCACGCCTATTTCCCTTAAAACATCAATCGAGGCATTCCTCATGATTTGATATTCTTTATCCGTTAACGTTTGTGCTGGTGCAACAGTAATTGAATCTCCAGTATGTACGCCCATAGGATCAAGATTTTCAATTGAACATATAATGATGCAATTATCATTTGAGTCACGAACAACCTCCATCTCAAATTCCTTCCAACCCAATAAAGATTCCTCAATAAGCAATTCTTTAGTTGGGGAAGCATCCAACCCCCTTTCACATATCTCGATAAATTCCACTTTATTATAAGCAATTCCACCCCCGCTCCCCCCCATAGTAAAAGATGGTCTAATGATAGCTGGGTAACCTATACTTGCTTGAACTTGCATAGCCTCTTCAAGGCTATGAGCAATAACTGATCTTGCCGATGCCAAACCTATCTTGGTCATCGCCTGTTTAAATAACTGCCTATCCTCAGCTTTATCAATCGCTTCTTTTGATGCACCAATTAACTCGACATTAAAGCTTTTTAAAACACCATTTTTATCTAGGTCAAGCGCGCAATTTAGTGCAGTTTGTCCGCCCATTGTAGGAAGTAGTGCATCAGGCCTTTCAATTTCAATGATCTTTTTAACCACCTCCCATTTTATTGGTTCTATATAGGTAGCATCAGCAACATTAGGATCTGTCATAATTGTTGCTGGATTTGAATTAACCAGAATAACGCGATAGCCTTCTTCTTTTAAAGCTTTACATGCTTGGGCGCCAGAGTAATCAAATTCACAGGCTTGTCCAATAATAATTGGTCCTGCACCTATTATTAGAATTGATTTTATATCTGTCCTTTTACTCATTCTTTGTCCTTGCAGTTTTGATCATTGCTATGAATTTATCAAATAGATAGGACATTTCTGTCGGGCCTGGACTGGCTTCAGGATGCCCTTGAAATCCGAATGCTGGAACATCTGATCTTTCAATACCTTGTATGCTTTGATCAAATAACGATAGATGAGTAATTTTTAAATTTCTTGATAATGATTTTGGGTCTACTGAAAATCCATGATTTTGGCTAGTTATGAAAACCTTACCAGATTCTAAGTCACGAACAGGGTGGTTGGCACCATGATGTCCAAATTTCATTTTTTCTGTTTTCGCCCCACTTGCTAAAGCCAAAAGTTGGTGCCCTAAACAAATACCAAAAGTAGGAATTTCTTTTTTTAAAAAGACCTTAATATTATTTATTGCATATTCACATGGCTCTGGATCTCCTGGGCCATTTGACAAAAAAATACCGTCAGGTTCGAGGGCTATTACATCATCAAAATCTGTCTTTGCAGGAACCACTGTAACTTTGCATCCTCTGGATACAAGCATTCTCAATATATTTTTTTTAATTCCAAAATCGTAAGCTACAACATTTAGGTCTTTATTATTATTTTTCTCAAAACCATTACCCAGCGACCATTCACCTTCGTTAAAATTATAGGAAGTTTGTGCAGTAACTTTTTGTGCAAGATCCAACCCTAATAAACCAGAAAATTCTTGAGCAAATTTAAGTGCACGAGCTTCATCAATATCTTTTTCAGCAAAAATACAGCCTGATTGAGAGCCGTGTTCCCTTAAATGCCTTGTTAGACTTCTCGTATCAATACCTGCAATACCAACAATATTTTTTTTAATTAGAAACTCTGAAAGTGAGCAATGAGATCTGAAGTTTGAATGTTGGAAAGGTAAGTCACGGATAATAATGCCTTTTGAATATATTTGGTTTGATTCGAAATCCTCTTCATTGATGCCAACATTCCCAATATGAGGATAAGTAAAAGATATTATTTGTTCGGCATAAGATGGGTCTGAAATAATTTCTTGATAGCCAGTCATTGAAGTATTGAATACAACTTCACCAACAGTATGCCCTGACGCACCAATTGAATAACCTCGAAACTTTGTTCCGTCCGCAAGCACTAGTAAGGCCGGCAACTTAGACGCCAAAAAAACTCCCAAGATTTAAAATGTTTTTGAAAAATTTGAGCGGCCAAACTTATTTACTGCCGATCCAACGTAGTATAATTTAATCTGTAACTTTCATCAATTAATTCTTATTTTAAAAGCTAAAATTTCCTTATGTTTTTAAATTTAAAACATCAAACATATCAAACAATCCGTTAGTTTGATTATTTAAAAATTTTGCCGCTTTTGAAGCGCCCTTAGAGAATGTTGTTCTGCTATCAGCTTTGTGAGTTAATTCGATCCTCTCACCATCGCCTGCATACAAAACTGTGTGATCACCAACAATAGATCCTCCCCGCACAACTGAAAAACCTATATCTTTCTTTTGACGTTCTTTTTGAATTCCCTCGCGACTAAAAATAGCATTTTCCTTAAGGCTTCTATTGGATGCTTTTGCTACTTCCTCACCGAGCCTTATAGCTGTTCCAGAGGGCGAATCCACCTTATGTTTATGGTGTGATTCCATAATTTCAATATCAAAATCATCATGAAGAGATTTAGTGGCTTTTTCTACAAGTGAAATAAGTACATTTACACCGATACTCATATTTGGTGCAAAGCATATTGGTATTTTTTTAGCTGCAAGGGCTATTAAATTTTTTTCGTTATCTGAAAATCCAGTAGTTCCAAGCACATAACCTAAATTACTTTTTTCACAAAAATCTAAATACTTCATGCTTGCCTCTGGTCTTGTGAAATCTATTAAAATATCTGCTTGCCCCTTATCTAATAATAAGTCAGAACTTATTTTAATATTACTCTCGACTCCCATCAGTTCTCCGGCATCTTTACCAATTCTTGGTGAAGTTTTTATATCCACTGCCATAACAAGATTTAAATCAGAATCCTCATTAGTCTCTTTAATAATTGCCTGACCCATTTTTCCTGAGGCGCCTACTACGATTATATTAATTTTTTTCATTTTTTTATTAAAACCCAATATTTTCTATAAGAAGTTCAAAATATCCAGGATCTTCCTTGTCTGGTAAAGAAGTATTCAAATCTTCTTTAACGCTTTTAGAAACACTGCCTGATTCTTCAACTGCATTTTTTTTAACAGGCTCTTTAACTGGCTGTATTTGTTTATTATCAATAGAACTATTACTTTTTTCAAGTGTTTCTTTTTTATCTTCAGTATTACTGAATTTTTTTTGTTCTTCAGCTAAAGATTCTTCATCCCACTCTTTTGCATTTTGAAATTCCATAGTCTCAACATCTTTATTTCGATCAATAAGATCACCCGTTAAGTTAACAAGCATATCTTTTTTAAAGGTTAAGACGAGGTGTCTGGATTCAATAAATTTACCCTCTTTTCTGACAACATAAATGTAATCCCAACGATCTTTATGAAATGAATCTTGAATTAAAGGAGTACCTAAAACAAATCGTACCTGTGATTTATTCATACCTGGCTTAACCTCCAATAACATCTCAGGTGTTATTTCATTACCTTGAGAGATGTCTTGTCGATAAGTTTCAGGGAGGAATTTGGTTATGATATTTATTAACGGAATAACAGATATATCGGTGTCATCATCTTCTTGTCCGACTGGGACATTTTCTTCATCAGATTCATTAGGGTCCAACCAAGAACACGCCGGTATCATCAAAAAAATGAAGATAATAAAAATTAAACGCATTTTATAAGACTTTATTTTTAAAGGTTGATAATATAACATTTTGAAAGATGGTTATGTTTTAAATTACATTTGGAGTTAAAGAGATGGAAGATCATGAAGGCTTAAAAAAAACTGGATTAAAGGTAACGCTACCAAGATTGAAAGTCTTAAGTATTTTTGAAAATAGTACAGAAAAGCATCTGACAGCTGAAGACATATACAAAGAAATGATAGGTGGTGGTGAAGAAGTTGGGCTTGCAACGATTTATCGAGTGTTAACCCAATTTGAGCAAGCAGGTTTATTAATCCGACATCACTTTGAAAGTGGCAAGGCTGTTTTTGAGCTCAATGAAAAGAGCCATCATGATCATATTGTCTGCCTCCAATGTGGACATGTCACAGAGTTTGTTAATGAGGATATTGAAAAGTTACAAACACAAGTAGCAAATGAGCTTGGCTTTAAGATTATTGAGCACTCACTCTACATCTATGGGGATTGTACAAAAAAACCTTGTGAATACAAAAAAAAATAGTTTAACTTAATATTTCTTTGGCATGATCAATTGCCTTATCAGTCACCCTGATGCCACCTAACATTCTCGCTATTTCATCAATACGTTCAGCTTTATTTAAAAGGTGTATTTCACTTGTTACAGAATCGCCAGCTTGTTTTTTATTAACTTTATAATGATTATTTGCTTTTGCAGCGACCTGAGGAAGATGGGTTATAACAAGTGCCTGTGTATTTTTTTTATCACCTAAGTCTTTCAATAAATTACCTACCACTTCAGCAACCCCACCTCCAATACCTACATCAACTTCATCAAATATCATAGTTGGGACATCGATATTCGCAATAGATGCGACTCTAATTGCTAAACTTATCCTTGATAACTCACCACCAGATAAAACCTTTTGAATCGGCTGGGGATCACCACCTTTAAATGTTGAAACTAAAAATTGTATGCTTTCATTCCCATGAATTGAAGGATCAGATGATATTAATTCAACATTAAAAGTCGCATCATTAAAGGATAGTTGATTTAGTTTCTCTGTAATAAGTTTGCTTAATGATGAAGCAGCCGCTTTTCTTTGATTTGATATATTTATAGCCATTTCATTATATGACGCTTTTGCTTCCTCAACTAAGGCGGATATATCTTTGTCGCCCAACATAACTTTTAAGTCATCTAATCTTTGTAGCCATGTTTCACTTTCTGATTCCAAGTTTTCAGGCTTTACATTATATTTTCTACAAAAGTTAAATATAGACTGAATTTTTTCTTCAACTATTTGTTGTAAATTTTCATCAATATCAACATTTTGAAGATAATTTGACAATTCACGGGCTAGCTCAACAGATTCTGCCTGAATTGAGCTCATAATATTGCTCGCATTTTCAAGCCTTTTATCGAGAGCATATAGATTTTTGAGCTCAACTTGAGCATCTCTTGAAAGTGAATTCAATGAAATATCCCCCTCATCAATCATTGATATACATTTATTAACACCACTGATTAACTCTTTACCATTTGCTAAAAATTTTTGATCGACTTGCAGTTGATTCCATTCCTCATAAGTAAAATTTAATGCTGAAAATTCATTAAATTTATCTTCAGTTTCATTAAGCTCATTTAAGAAACTTTCTTTATTCTGTAGAAACTTATCCTGCTCTATAAATAATCTTTGCCATTCACTATAAAGTTTTTTTAAGCTTTTAAGTTCTTCTTTGGAATCTAAAAAGCTATCCAGTATTTCTCTTTGTGCTGTTTTTTTTAATAAGGAGTGATGCGTATTTTGGCTATATATATCAACCAAACTTTCACCGATAGATTTTAGCTGACTGATAGTTGAAGGAATGCCATTAATAAATGCTTTTGACTTACCGTCTTTGTTGATGACTCTTCTTAATAGTAATTGATTGTCTGATTCTTCAAATTCATTTAGTGATAACCAGGCTTTCGCTTCATCATTCCCTTCAAGATTAAACGTCGCAGTGATATCTGCCTTTTCATTCCCTTTTTTTACAACACCACTTTCACTTCTAGTGCCAAGTGCTAGTGATAAGGCATCAATGAGGATAGATTTACCTGCACCGGTTTCCCCAGTAAGCGATGAGAATCCCAATAAAAAATTTAAGTCTAGCTCATCAACAATGACATAGTTTTTTATCAGTAGATTTTCTAGCATAGGCCATTTAACCCCAATGAAGTTTATTTCTTAACATTTCAAAGTAACAATAATCTTTTGGATGCAATATTGAAATGGTTCTTTTAGCTTTGGTGACTTGAATCTTATCTCTCATATCAAGAGGAAATTTAATTTGGCCATCGATACTCAATGAAGCTTCCTCCATTTGGACAATCTTTATATCTATTTCACTTGTTGCATCAATAGCGATTGGTCTATTACTCAAGGTATGAGGATTAATCGGTACAATCGAAAGCGCTTCTAATTGTGGATGCAAAATTGGTCCTCCTGCAGATAATGCATATGCCGTTGTGCCAGTTGGTGTAGAAACAATAATGCCATCGGATCTTTGTGTATGCACAAATTTATCATTAATGGATACTTCTAATTCAATCAACCTAACTCCACTTTTTATAACAACATCATTCAATGCAAAAGATTCATAAATAATCTTTTCATCTCGATAAACCTTTGTTTCAATTAGTAAGCGTTTATCTTCATCGTAATTTCCATTTAAGACTTGATCAATACTGACAAACATATTTGCTTTATTGAGGTCTGCTAAAAAACCAAACCGGCCACTATTTACACCGATCATCGGTATGCCATCATCTACAAGGCTTCTGGCAACGCCCAGCATTGTGCCATCACCACCGACAATAATCGCTATATCAGCCTCAGCACCAATATTTTGTAAGGGTGTTGCTTGATAACGGGTAATTTTTATTTTTTTTTGTGTCTTTTCTTCAATTATTAATTCACAATTTTTTTTTGATAAATGTTCAATTAAATCAATAAGTTGTGAATCCATTTCATTCGATTCTATGGCAGCTGGATATTTGCCGATAATGGCTATTTTTTTAAATTTCATCTCTATCTCTTTAAGTTCTGGCTATATATTAAATGAGTCAGTAAAATAAATTATATGTTTATTTTAAAGCAATAATAAAAATTAATTAATTAATCTTAAACAAAATGGAAATTGATACTAGAACCCAACATCTCCTAAAGGCACTAATAAATCACCATGTTGCAGATGGTCAGCCGGTCGGTTCAAAAACGTTAACCACATCTTCTGGTCTAGATCTTAGTTCCGCATCAATCCGAAACATTATGAAGGACCTTGAAGATGCTGGCTTCATTTCAAGCCCTCATACTTCTGCAGGAAGAATACCAACGCATAAGGGGTATCGTTTTTTTGTCGATAGCTTAGTTACTATGAAGTCACCTAACAAATCTGATCTAGATATGTTGCAGAGCTCTTTACAAGCTCCAAATTCAAAAGATTTAGTTAATATCACGGCGGACACATTATCTAGCATAACTAATTTTGCTGGAGTTGTAATGCTACCTAAGGCTAAAAAAATTAGCTTCAAACATATAGAATTCTTAAATTTATCAAAAAAAAGAATCCTTGTTATTATAGTAACAAGTGACGGCAGCGTTCAAAACCGAGTGCTTGATACTCAAGAGGAATATGATCAAAGTACTTTAATTGAGGCTTCTAATTTCTTCAATGAACATTATAAAGATTTAGATATAAGTAAAATAAAAGAAAAGATTATTGATGAGCTTTCAACAATGAAAAAAAATATGACAAATCTGATGAGTGCAGCGGTAGAGCTCTCAATCAGTCCTAAACATGATGAAAATTTAATCCTAACAGGACAAGGCAATCTTCTAGATACCATCGATTTATCGCAAAATGTAAAAAGTATTAAGAAAATCATTGAGCTTTTTGAGAAAAAAACAGCACTACTTCAATTGCTTGAAAAAAGTCATCATTCATCTGGTATGCAGATATTTATTGGCGAAGAATCTGGATACCAAGCACTTGACGAGTGCAGTATCGTGACAGCACCATATCAATCTGATGGAGAGGTTTTAGGGATACTTGGTGTAATAGGTCCAACGAGAATGGCTTACGAAAGAGTCATCCCAATTGTAGATATCACTGCTAAAATGCTAAGCAATTCAATTAAATAAATATTATAAATACTATGAGTTACTTTAATTCTGAACCACCATATAAACACGGTGATCCACAAAAAATTGGTATCATTCTCGCAAACTTAGGTACGCCTGATGCAGCAGATGCCCCTTCGTTAAGGAAATATTTAGGTCAATTTTTAATGGATAGAAGGGTCGTAGAGATTCCGAGGTTCATTTGGTGCTGGATTTTACATTTTATTATTTTAGTTTTTCGACCAAAGGCTTCTGCAAAAAAATATGCACAAGTATGGACATCTAAGGGCTCTCCGCTTCTTGTCAATGCCCGTTCACAAGAAAAATTACTCAAATCAGTTTTGAAAAAAAAATATCGTCAGCCTATTGAGGTTGCACTTGGTATGTCATACGGCAATCCCTCGATGCAATCAGCACTTGATGAATTACGAAAAAAAAATTGTACAAAAATCTTGTTATTTCCGCTCTACCCTCAATATGCGGCATCTTCTTCAGGCTCTGCTATGGATGCACTATGGAAAATTCTAATACGAACGCGCAATGTTCCTGAGATTAGAACGATACGACACTATCATGATAATCCAGCTTACATTAATGCATTAAAAATATCCGTTCTCAATTTCTGGAAAAAAAATAAAAAACCTAAAAAATTAATTATGAGTTTTCATGGGGTACCGAAAAAATCTCTAATGCAAGGGGACCCATATCACTGTGAGTGCCACAAGACAGGTAGGCTTCTTGCCGAAGCTTTAAAACTTAAAGATCATGAGTATCAAGTCTGTTTCCAATCAAGATTTGGTAAAGCTGAGTGGCTGAAGCCCTACTTTACTGATGTCATAGCTCAAGAAGCAGAAAAAAAAGATGCCAGTATTCATGTGATCTGTCCTGGCTTTTCAAGTGATTGCCTAGAAACACTCGAAGAAATTAATATGGAAGGCAAGTCTTTATTTTTGGAAGGGGGTGGTAAAAGCTTTCACTATATTCCAGCTTTAAACGATGAAGATGTATGGATTAAATCTATGGAAGAGATAATTAGGCCACATCTTGAGGGATGGTTAGATCACAAGTGGACTCAGAAAAAAGAGAATAGTGCTTCGAACTTAACAAAGAAAATGTATAACAAAGTGAAGGCTATTTCAAAATGATAATTCTCACAGGTGGAGGTGGGATGATTGGAAGTATGATTGCTTGGCATTTAAATACACAAATGAATTTTGATGACTTTGTGATTGTTGATGATTTAATCAATGAGCAACAAGAAAATAATTTTAATAAGCGTAAGTTCATTGAATATATTGCAAAAGATGATTTAGAAAAATATCTAAGTGATAAAAAAAATATTTCCGCAGTAATTCATATGGGAGCTATCAGCGCGACAACCGAATCTAACTTTAATCGACTACTTCATTCAAACATAAGATTTAGTCAAACTCTTTGGCATTGGTGTGCTGAAAATAAAGTACCTTTCATTTATGCAAGTTCAGCGGCAACCTACGGTGATGGCTCATTTGGTTATGGTGATAATGAATCAGAACTCGATCAACTTAATCCATTAAATGCTTATGGTTACTCAAAACATTTTTTTGATCGCTGGGTTCAGCTCGAAGTATCTAAAAATCAACCAACACCACCGCAGTGGTGTGGTCTCAAGTTTTTTAATGTTTATGGGCCTAATGAATATCATAAAGGAAGGATGGCAAGCGTTGTGTTTCATGCATTTAATCAATATCATGAGAATAACCAGATTAAGCTATTTAAGAGTGAACATCCATCTTATGCAGATGGGATGCAAGTTCGAGACTTTATTTATGTTAAAGATGCCGTAGAGATTATAATTTTTTTCCTCAATAATAATAATCTCTCAGGTTTATATAATGCTGGTACTGGAAATGCAGAAACATTTAAAGCATTAGCAGAGGCCGTGTTGATTAATACAAAAGGTCTACCTGATGATATTAAATATATAAATATGCCAAATGACTTAAAGGGAAAATACCAGTACTACACTCAAGCTACAATGAATAAAATAAATTCTATCGGCTTTAATAGTAATTTTATGAATCTGAAAGAAGGTGTTACGGATTATTTAAAAAATTATCTCCTTACATCAGACAGGTATGCATAACTATGTCAGATCACCTTATTAATGTAGTCAAAAATCAATTTCTTGCATCAAAAAAAGCGTGTCTTGTTATTGGCGATTTGATGTTGGATCAATATATTTTTGGGGATGTAGATCGTCTATCTCCAGAAGCACCCGTTCCTATTATAAAAAAAAATAAACACCACAATCGTATTGGTGGTGCAGGAAATGTAGCTCTCAACCTTATAGGCTTAGGGATAAAGCCTTTATTAGTAGGTAGTATTGGTAATGACGAAAATGGAAAGATACTTTCAAGCCTAATTAAAAAACATAATTTATCAATAAAGGGTCTTATTAAAGAAGATGGGCCGACTACGACAAAAACAAGGGTAATGGCGGGCCATCATCAAATTGTGAGGATTGATGAAGAGCAAATAAGCTTTGGGCCAAATGAAGCAAATATTAAAAAAATTATAAAATATATAAATTCAGATCTCGCATGCATTGTCATTTCTGACTATAACAAAGGTTTTCTTTCAGCTTCTTTTTTAAAAAAAATTATTCAACAAGCTAACAGGGAAAAAATACCTGTATTAATTGATCCAAAAGGGAAAGATGCATCTAAATATGCAGGGGCAACACTTATCACTCCCAACAAAAAAGAGGCGATGGAGCTCACTGGACTTACAAATTTTGATAACGATTTAATCAATACGGCCTTAAAAAAAATAAACAAAAACTATAAAATTAACTCTATCGTAATGACACAAGGTAAAGATGGAATAAGCCATATCACTCCAAAAAAGATCAACACTTATCCAACTTCAATATCAAAGCAAGTTTATGATGTCTCTGGGGCAGGAGATACTGTGATAGCTACATTAGCTTCCTGCATCATAGCAAATCTTGATTTATCAGATAGTTTCAAATTGGCTAACTTGGCGGCAGGTATTGTTATATCAAAATTGGGCACAGTTCCTATTAGCCGTGAAGAATTATTAGATGAAATGGAAAGTAATTTAAATGGTCAAAAAAATAAAATATTTTCTTTAAAAGAATTATTATTAAAAATTTCTAGCTTAAGAGCAAAGGGTCAAACTATTGGCTTTACAAATGGTTGCTTTGATATATTGCATTCAGGTCATGTAACTTACCTAGAGAAGGCAAAATCTCAGGTTGATTATTTGATATTAGGTCTGAATTCAGACTCCTCCATTAAAACTATAAAAGGCAAAAATAGACCTATTGTAAGTGAGGCGGATAGAGCTAGAGTTCTCTGTGCTCTAGAATCAATTGATGCGGTAATTATTTTTAATGAATCTACTCCAATTAAATTAATCAAGGAGATCAAACCTGATGTTCTAATTAAAGGCAATGACTACACACCTAAAAGTGTGGTTGGTGCAAAAGAAATAAAAAAATGGGAAGGTAAACTTTATCTCGTTCCACTTTTAGAGGGAAAAAGTAGCTCAAAGATAATTAATAAAATAAAGTAAAGTAAAGTAAATTTAATCAATCTAGATCTTTGATTCCTTCAATAGTTATAATTTCACCATCAGTACATATTCGCTCCCAATCAGATAGGTCCGTCCAGCCAGAAACAAAGATAAAATCTAAATTATATTTTTGCGCAGTTTGAATATCATATAGTGAGTCCCCTAAAAAAAGTGCCGGTGAAAAGTTAAGTTTTTTTTGCTGAGATTCTATTATTTCATGTTTTGATGCAGGGCTTCCGTAAATGCCTTCATCAAAAAAATGATCTATTTTTTTTACTTTAAATAAATGATTGAGCTCCTTCTCATCACCTCCTGAAGCAACCATCCATTTGCTATTTTTAGTCTTATCTCGCAAATTAGAAAGGCCCTGTGCTATCTCGCATTCGTTTAGCAATTTTAATACTTGCTTATTTAATGCCTTCAATAACTCATTCATTGCATTTTCCGTAACTTCTTGATGCATAATCTCGGTTAAAAAATGTTTAAATTTTATGTGTCGTGAAATGCCTGTTAATGCTACATGATGATCAACTAAAGCTTGCGCTTGTTGCTCATTTGCACCAAAGCTAATAGCAGCGCTTCTGTATGCTTCAATTTTTTGAAAATTTGAATTTAGAATGACTCCATCACAGTCAAAAATGATAGTTTCATATTTTTCTAAATTAAACATAGCTTTAAATTTAGATTGATGAGGCCTCTTTAGCAAGTTTTGTAATTTCACTCCACCGTTTGTTTTGAATTAGATCTTTTGGGGTAAGCCAAGTCCCGCCACAAACAGGCACATTAGGCAAAGATAAGAAATCCTTTGCTGTTTGAATAGTGATGCCGCCGGTTGGACAGAATGAAATATCAGCAAATGGACCTGCAAACCCTTTTAATAAATTAATGCCCCCCACAGCAACAGCAGGGAATAATTTTAGAAAATTAAAACCATCAGCATTCGCTTTCATTACCTCGCTGCCTGTTGAAACACCTGGAAGCAATGGAAGATCAACATCCCTACATGTTTGCCCAATATCAAAAGTGTAACCTGGACTAACGGCAAACTGACTTCCAGCTAACTTTGCATTTGTTACATCTGCTTGCGTTCTAATCGTTCCAGCACCTATAATCGCCTCTGGGACCTTTGTTGCAATCTCCTCAATAACTTGTAATGCACATTTTGATCTTAATGTAACTTCTAACACTTTTACGCCGCCTTCAATCAGGCTTGATGCGACTGGGACTGCATCCTCAACACGATCAATGACAATAACTGGAATTACAGGCCCAAATTTGGCTAATTCGATTGTTTTCATTTAATTTTTTCTTCTTTTAATTTATTTAACTTATCCACGTGATGGCACCCTCTTCTGCTGACATAACGTTATTTCTCATGCTTGCAAAAAGCTCTCTTCCTATCCCATGACCATTCTTAATTTTTTGAGAATCCGCCATCTTCTGTATCTTTCTTTCAAGCCACTCCTCCTCATCAACTAAAACATTCAAAGACCCTACAGTCGCATTAAGTCTAATCATATCTCCTTCCCTAATTTTACTTATAGGCCCATCTGCTGCGCCTTCAGGACTTAAATGAATTGCTGCTGGGATTTTTCCAGATGCGCCACTCATCCGTCCATCAGTCACTATGCCTACCGTATAACCCATATTTTGTATTACAGATAAGGGTGGAGTTAGTTTATGTAATTCAGGCATTCCGTTTGCTTTTGGCCCTTGAAAACGAACTACTGCTATGAAATCTTTTTCTAACCTTCCTTCGTCAAAGGCATTCAGTAGATCTTCTTGTCCATTAAAAACCATAGCCGGTGCCTCGATTATGTGTTTTTCTTTAGGTACCGCAGAAATTTTGATTACTGACCTTCCTAAGTTGCCTTTTAGAAGCCTTAAGCCTCCCGATTCACTGAAAGGTTTATTTGCTTTTCGCACTATAGATTCATCTATACTTTCTGATGCTAGCTTAGCCCAAACTAATTTATCATCTTTAATTTCTGGCTGCTTCGTATATTCTCCTAACCCACCCTTAGAAACAGTGGCAACGTCGGAGTACATACAGCCAGCATCAAGCAACTCTCTAATAATAAATGCTGGCCCCCCTGCGGCTTGAAATTCATTTACATCAGCTTTACCATTTGGATAAACACTTGCGAGTAAAGGAACTGATTTTGCTAAATTATGAAAATCTGTCCAATCGATAATAATGCCAGCTGCTCTTGCTATCGCTACCCAGTGAATTAAATGGTTTGTAGATCCTCCTGTGGCAACTAAAGCCGCCATTGCATTAATAATAACTTTTTCATCTACCATCTCTCCAACAGGAATAGTATCTTTCTTGATGTTTTGAACAAGAAGCCTAACTGCCTCGTCTGTTAACAAAGTTCTTATGCCGTCATGAGGATGAACAAATGCAGCGCCTGGCACATGAAGCCCCATTGCTTCCATTAACATTTGATTGCTATTTGCAGTACCATAAAATGTACATGTTCCTTCACCATGATACGCTGCCGACTCAGAGGCTAACAACTCCTCTCTACTCACCAAGCCTTGAGCATATTTCTCTCTTACTTTTGATTTTGTTGTATTGTCTATACCTGTTGACATTGGGCCTGCGGGGACAAAAACCGTTGGCAAATGGCCAAAATGTAATGCAGAAATTAAAAGACCTGGAACAATTTTGTCACAAATTCCAAGCATTAATACTCCATCAAAAACATCATGAGATAGCCCTATAGATGAAGACATTGCTATCGTGTCTCTTGAAAAAAGACTGAGCTCCATTCCAGGCTCACCTTGGGTGACACCGTCACACATGGCAGGTACGCCAGAGGCAACTTGCGCTGTAGCTCCGTAATTTGCTGCCATATTTCTTATTATTTTAGGATAATCCTCATAGGGCTTATGCGCAGACAACATATCGTTATAGGCGGTTACAATTCCTAAATTAGGCTTTTTCTCTTCAACAATTTTTAATTTATCATTTTTAGGCAAAGCGGCGATGGCATGCGCAACATTTGCACAACCCATTCTGTCGGCTCCCCTTGTTCTGCTTTGCATATCTTTTACACGCTGCAAATAAGAGGATCTAGTCGGTTTACTCTTTTCTATTATCCGCTCTGTAATTTCAATAATTGATTGTTTCATTTTTTAACTTATTAGTTGTCGGCCGTCCATTATCAAGTAAATAATATAGTTAAGTCAAATCACATTTAAAAATAAAAAAAATTATGCTATTTTCATCTTGAATTTATAAAAACTGTCCCAATATATAATTAGTTATTAATTACAATTTAAATGAAATCAAAATATTTTATGAGTAAATCACAAAAAAAAACTACTACGCAACTAAACCAAGAAGACAAACAAAAAAATATTGATGCTCAAGAATTATCAAATGAAAATGAACAAACAGAATCCTTAGATGATTTAAAGGCAAAAATTGCTGAGCTAGAAGGAGCTGTTTTATATGCAAAGGCTGAAACTGAAAACTTTCGCAAAAGATCAATTGATGAGATGGATAAGGCAAGAAAATATGCTATTGAAAATTTTGCCTCTGAAATTTTACTTGTCAAAGACAGTTTCGATGCCGCGTTGATGGTGGATGAATCATCACTAGAAAATTATAAAGAAGGTATAGAGCTCACTTCAAAACAATTAATCAGTGTTTTTGAAAAACTTAACATACAAGAAGTTAACCCAAAAGGAGAGATTTTTGATCCAAACTTTCATGAAGCTATGACAATGGTTGAGTCAGATCAAGATGCAAATACAATTATTTCAGTAATGCAAAAGGGCTATACCCTTAACGACAGAGTGCTTAGACCAGCGCTTGTAACGGTAGCAAAAGAAAAGAATTAGCTTGTAGAGTTGAAATTAATACGAATGACCCAATATATAAAACATAAAGCATCAACTTAAACTAATAAAAAAATAGGAAAAATATAAATATGGGAAAAATAATTGGAATTGACTTAGGAACGACTAACTCTTGTGTTTCAGTCATGGAGGGTGGGAAACCTAAAGTTATAGAAAATTCAGAAGGAACAAGAACTACGCCTTCAGTTGTAGGCTATCAAGATAATGGTGAATCTATTGTTGGAGCCCCTGCAAAACGTCAAGCGGTGACCAATCCAAAAGACACTGTCTATGCTGTAAAAAGATTAATTGGTAGAAAGTTCGAGGAAGATGAGGTACAAAAGGACATTAAATTAATGCCTTATACAATTTCAAAAGCTGACAGTGGTGATGCTTGGGTAGAAATTAAAGGCGATAAAAAAGCACCGCCTCAAATATCAGCTGAAATTCTAAGAAAAATGAAACAAACTGCCGAAGATTATCTTGGTGAAACTGTAACTGAAGCAGTAATTACTGTTCCTGCTTACTTTAACGATAGCCAAAGGCAAGCAACAAAAGATGCAGGGAAAATTGCTGGTCTAGAAGTTAAGCGTATTATCAATGAGCCTACAGCAGCAGCTCTAGCTTTCGGTATGGACAAAAAAGAAGGTGATAGAAAGATAGCTGTTTACGATTTAGGCGGAGGTACTTTTGATGTCTCTATTATCGAAATTTCAAATGTTGATGGTGAGCATCAATTTGAAGTTTTATCCACAAATGGTGATACATTCCTAGGTGGAGAAGATTTTGATAACCGAATTATCGAGCACTTAGCTGAAATTTTTGAAAAAGAAAATGGCGTAGACTTAACTAAGGACATGCTTGCTAAACAAAGATTAAAAGAAGCTGCTGAAAAATCAAAAATTGAATTATCAAGCAGCACACAAACTGAAGTTAATCTTCCCTATATCACTGCAGATTCATCAGGACCTAAACATTTAGTTGTCAAGTTAACACGTGCAAAACTTGAATCACTTGTTGCTGATTTAATTGATAGAACTGTTGAGCCATGCCAAACTGCGATGAAAGATGCAGGTATGAGTAATGGTGATATCTCAGATGTTATTCTTGTGGGTGGGCAAACAAGAATGCCGAAGGTACAAGACAAGGTAAAAGAAATTTTTGGAGTAGAGGCAAGGAAAGATGTAAACCCAGATGAAGCTGTTGCGGTTGGTGCATCCATCCAAGCAGGAGTCATGCAAGGAGACGTTAAGGATGTGTTATTACTTGATGTTACACCTCTTAGCTTGGGAATTGAGACTCTAGGATCTGTTTCAACTAAGCTAATTAAGAAAAATACAACAATTCCAACCAAGGCATCTCAAGTTTTTTCTACAGCTGAAGACAACCAAAGTGCTGTCACAATTCATGTCCTTCAAGGTGAGCGTGAAATGGCGTCAGGAAATAAAAGCTTAGGTCAGTTTAACTTGACAGATATTCCATCCGCTCCAAGAGGAACGCCACAAATTGAGGTTACTTTTGATATTGATGCAAACGGTATTCTTCATGTTAATGCTAAAGACAAAGCTACTGGCAAAGAAAATAAAATTACCATTAAAGCCAATGGTGGATTATCCGAAGAAGAAATTAAAAGAATGGAAGAAGATGCCGAAAAGCATGCCGAAGAAGATCAAAAGCTCCGTGAGCTAGTTGATTTAAAAAATTCAGCTGAAGCAATGATTCATTCCGTTCAAAAAACGATGACTGAACATAAAGATAAAGTCACCGATGATGAAAAGTCAAAAATTGAATCTGCTATCAAGGATCTTGAAGAGTCAATTAAAACTGACAATAAGGAAGAAATTGAAGCTAAAAATAAAGTTTTAGCCGAGGCATCCCAAAAGCTTGGGGAAAAAGTATACGCAGACCAACAAGCACAACAAGGTCAGCCTCAAGGAAATGAAGGACAAGGCGCTAGTGAAGAAAAAACCGTCGATGCTGAAGTTGTTGACGCTGAGTTTGAGGAAGTAAAATCTGAAGACAAGAAAGAAGACAAGAAAGAAGACAAGAAAGAAGACAAATAAATTAAACTCAAATAGGACAATACTTTAAAAAAGTATTGTCCTTAACTATTTTATGGCTAAAAAAGATTACTACGAAGTTCTTGGATTAAGTCGTCAAGCATCTAATGAAGAGCTAAAAAAATCATTTAAAAAACTTGCGATGAAATATCATCCAGACAGAAACCCAGATAACCCTAAGGCAGAAGACAGCTTCAAGGAAGCAAAGGAAGCTTATGAAGTCTTATCTGACTCTAATAAAAGATCGGCTTATGATCAATTTGGTCATGCAGGTGTCGATCAATCAGTTGGTGGAGGTGGGGCTGAAGGTTTTAGTGACTTTGGTGATGCTTTCGGTGATATTTTCGGTGATATTTTTGGAGGCAAACAAAGCCAAAGGTCAAATGTATATCGTGGTGCAGATCTTAGATACAACATGGAAATTACATTAGAAAATGCCGCGAAAGGGACTGAAACAAAAATCCGTGTCCCAGTATTATCAACTTGCAAATCATGTAACGGAATAGGTGCAAAAAAAGGAACAGAGCCAACAACATGTCAAAGATGTCAGGGGCATGGACAAGTCCGAATGCAGCAAGGTTTCTTTTCTGTTCAACAAACATGTTCAGATTGTAATGGCACCGGAAAAACAATAAAGGATCCATGTTCAGATTGTAATGGCACTGGTCGTATAAAAGAATCGAAAACATTGTCTGTTAAAATTCCTTCAGGTGTAGATGAGGGAGATAGAATTCGACTAAGTGGTGAAGGTGAGGCGGGAGTTAATGGGGGTCCTTCAGGGGACTTGTATGTTGTCATCGGTCTTAAAGAACACTCCATATTTCAAAGAGATGGCGGTAACCTTCATTGTGAAATGCCCATTAGTTTTTCAACTGCTGCCCTTGGTGGTGAAATAAAAATTCCAACTTTAGATGGTACTGCCAAAATTAAAATTCCTCCAGAAACTCAAACGGGCTCTGCCTTTCGTTTGCGCGGAAAAGGAATCAAGCCTGTTAGACAAAGCCAATATGGAGATCTACACTGTCACGTAGTAGTGGAAACACCTGTAAAATTAAATGATAACCAAAAGAAATTATTGGAAGAACTTGAAGTAATAAACCAAAAAGATAGTGATAAACATAGCCCAAGATCAAAAACTTGGTTAGATAAAGTTAAGGATTTTTTCTAGCACCTTAGAATGTTCCTTTTTCTATAAGCTCTATTTTGTATCCATTTGGATCTTCAATAAATGCTAAAAGCAACTTTGATCCCATCATTGGTCCAGGATCTCTTATAACCTTCGCCCCCTTATCTTTTATCTCCTCACAGATCTTATAGATATCATCGACCTCAATAGCAATATGACCAAATGCATTTCCATGCTCATAATATCTTGTATCCCAGTTATAAGTGAGTTCAATAACAGTGTCCTCAGCTTCCTTTCCATAACCTAAAAAAGCTAAAGAGAATTTACCTTCTGGATATTCTTTTTCTCGAAGAATCTTCATACCCAAAACTTCAGTATAAAATTTAATTGAATCTTCTAAATTATTGACACGTATCATTGAGTGCAAGATTCTCATGAAAAACCTCTTAAGAAAAAAAGTTATGCTTCAACATTTATTTGTTAATTTTTTATATTTAACAAAAAGATCTACATTTGTTTCCTCATTATTTGGATCTTTGGGTATACAGCTTACCGGACAAATTTCAACACATTGTGGAACATCAAAATGCCCAACACATTCAGTACATAATTCAGGACGAATATGAAATATTTCAGGCCCTTGATAAATTGCTTTATTAGGACATTCTGACTCACAAACATCACAGTTAATGCAATCATCTGTAATCATCAATGCCATAGGTTATGTTTTTAATGAATTAATATAAGAAATGATTTCTGTTGACATAAAATTACTCACATCGCCAGCAAGTGACAGTATCTGTCTCACATTGGTTGATGAAATTTCTCTAACATTTTTTGAGGAAATCAAAAATATAGTTTCGATTGAATTGTCTAAAGTTTTGTTCATTAATGCATTTTGAGCTTCATTGTCAAAATCAGATGAATCCCTCACCCCTCTTAAAATGAAATTAGTAGCGTTAACTTTTGCGAAATCTACTGTTAACCCTTTGAATGAAGAAGCTGAAACATTAGTATATTTTTTAGCCACGATTTCTGCCATCTTGAGTCTTTCTTTCACAGAAAATATTGATGACTTTGCATTATCTTCAGAAACAGCAATCATTACATCATCAAAAGATGAGGCTGCTCTTTTAATGATATCTTCATGACCTAATGTTAATGGATCAAAAGAACCTGGATAAATAACAACCATAATAAATTTAAAATTTAATGCACTAAGTGGAAGTATACCTTCCCTGCTCTAGAGGTTTTTATTATTTGTAAAAAATTTTCTGGTAATTTTATATTTGTTTCGAAATAAATTACACCATGAGGCTTCAAAAATTTTCTTATTAAGTCTATGAGTTGAATAGAGTTATCTAGTATAAACGGTGGATCGAAAAATATGATATCAAAAAGCTCTTCATTATTTTGTATAAAAAAATCTGCATGTATTTTTTTTATAATGGCATTCTCTGCCTTAAGGTTTTCTTTGTTTTCTATAAGCTTTCGAAAAGTGCTTGGATTATTCTCAACAAATACACATGACTTAGCATTTCTAGAAAGTGCTTCAAATCCTAATGCACCAGTCCCTGCAAACAAATCGAGGCATCTTTTATTGTTTAAATCTTGCCCTAGCCAGTTAAATAATGTTTCTCTAACTTTGCCTAAGGTAGGTCTTAACCCTCTCGCTTCATGAAATGAAATACTCTTCCTCTTCCATTTTCCACCAATAATTTTTACATTATTATCTTTCATCAACTCCTACAATAACCGTTGAAAATTCATTTAAGTCTACTCTCTTTTTAAAAGCAGTTTTAATTTGATCAACCGTTACTGCATTAATTTTTTTTGTATATGTTTTTAGATAATCTAAAGGATAATTATAAAATGCCATCATGGACACGTAATTCATTATTTTTTGATTACTACCAAATCTAAGTGCAAACCCACCAGTAATATTATCTTTCGAAGCCTGAAGCTCAGACTCACTTGGGCCTTTATCTATAAAATCTTGAATGGTAGTTTTAATTAATCCCATGGCTTCGTCAACTTGGCTCTTAGACGTTTGTAACGCAACTTCAAAAGGACCTTTTTTCGAAAGCGGCATAAAATAACTATAGACACTATACACAAGCCCTTTTTTCTCTCTGATTTCATAAGTTAAGCGAGAACCAAAACCACTCCCACCTAATACGTGATTACCAACGTATAAAGGGAAAAAATCAGGATCATTTCTTTTCATAATAGGGACGCCATAATATAAATGAGCCTGTTTTGCAGGATGACTAATTCTTATTTCTTGTTTCTTTACCTGTTTTACATCTGGAATTACCTTAATATTTTTATTCATAGGAAGGCCGCTTGATAAGTCATTTGCAATTGTTTCTGCTTCCTCTTTTGTGACGTCACCCACAATTACAATATCCGCTTGATTTGCCACATAAAACTCTTTAAAAAACTTGTTAAGATTAGCTGTCTTGATTCTATTTATTGAATCTATTGTTCCTGAACTTGGAAGTCCATAGGGATGTTCGCCATAAATTGATTTCATGAATTTTTTTGTAGCAATAGCCTCAGGCATTGTCTCTGCTTGTGCAATATTAGCAACATATCTTTTTGCCTCTCTATCAAGTATTTCTCTATCAAAATTTGGTTTTTGTAAGACCACCTTAAATAATTGAATAGCTTTAGATTTTTCTTCTGAAAGTGTTCGAAGTGAAAAACTACTTTGATCACGATTAAAGTTACTGCCAACTTGAGCTCCAATGTCAGCAAAACTATTCATCAATTCTTGCTCACTTAAACCTGCTGAACCGGAAAACATCAAATGATTAGTCATAGATGCTACGCCATTAGTCTCTTTCGAATCTCTAACACTTCCAGCACTAAACATAATATTTACATCAACAACAGGTAGGCTGTGATTTTCAACAAAATAAACTTGCGTCCCATTAGGTGTTTTCCAATTCTGTATATTTAAATCAGCACTAGCAAATGATGAAAAAAATAAAATATATAAAAAAACTAGTCTATTAATGAACATGAGGTTTCCCTTTTTTAGGTTTACTTGTATCTAGTGGTTGAGGATCAATTGTTACAACAGTTAAAGTATCATCAGTAAAGTATTTGATAGCTGCATTTTGTATATCTTTTGAAGTGACTTTTTTAATATTGTTAATGTAATCCTCTAAAATTTCATGCGAATAACCTTGAGTCTCAAGCTGACCAATCTGCATGGCGGCATTAAAAACTGAATCCTTTTGGTATACATCATCTGCAATAACAATAGTCTTAACACGTTTTAATTCTTCATCGGTAACTCCATCACGCTTAATTTTATTGAGCTCATCTTTTAACGCTACTATCAAATCGCTCGAAGAAGTTGTTTCACTTGGTGTCGCATAAAGCTCAAATGAACTCTCATTTCCCCTGTTTACCATTGAATAACCTGCCCCTACATTTAAGGCTACTCTAGAATCTCTCACTAAATTTTGAGTAAGTCTTGCAGAGCTCGATTGGGAGAGTATTCCTACTAAAACTTCAAGAGCAAATTGATCTTTACTTGTTATTTGTGAATCCTTATCAAGGGTTGGGGCTCTATAACCCATTTGTACGTATGATAATTTGCTTGGTGCTTTTAGAATTGAAGTTCTTGTTCCATTTTGTATTGGTTCTAGTTGAGGCTTTCTTTCGGGTAAAATAATCCGAGGAATTTTTCCAAAATATTTTTCTGCCATTTTAAACACTTCGGCAGCTTTTACGTCTCCAGCAACAACTAATATTGCATTATTTGGACCATACCAATTTTTATACCATTCTTCTGCATCCTTATGTGTCATGTTTTCTAGATCATTCATCCACCCAACGATTGGTTTTCCATATGGATGAGCATGAAACATAATCGTATTAAATAGTTCATTTGCTTGTGCTTTTGGATTATCATCAGTTCGCCACAATCTTTCCTCCATTACAACCTTAATTTCTTTTGCAAATTCTTCTTCAGATACCACTAGATTTTGCATTCGGTCAGCTTCCATTTTCAAAGAAATCGGTAGTTGGCTTTTTTCAAGTTGCTGAAAATAACATGTGTAGTCTGCTCCAGTAAAAGCATTCTCTCTTCCACCCGCAGCTGCAATTATTTTAGAAAACTCACCCGGCTTAGTTGTTTTAGTCCCTTTAAACATCATGTGTTCTAATAGGTGAGCTACTCCTGTTTTACCGCTCACTTCATCTAAACTACCGGCTCGATACCACACTTGAGAAACAACAATAGGAGCTCTATCGTCCTCTTTAACAAATATTTTTAACCCATTATCTAGAGAGTGTTTATAAACTGTGGTGTTACCCGTGATTGGAAATAGTAAAAGTAGAAATAAAAATTTAAATAACTTCACATTAGGTCCTTATATAGTTAAACATGGTTGATATAATTAAGTATAATCGACTAATAGTACTCGAATAAGTTCGTATAATTATAGAAGAATAAGCAGATGTTTGAT
>CAJXQA010000001.1 GCA_913058475.1 uncultured Nitrosomonadales bacterium | reverse complement strand
TATAAGAGACAGAGTATGATCTTTACCGAGCCCGACATTTTCTCCTGGGTGCATCTTTGTACCTCGTTGCCTTAGAATAATTCCTCCAGCTTTTACAAACTGATCACCAAATATTTTTAACCCTAGTCTCTTAGACTCAGAATCTCTTCCGTTTCTGGAACTACCACCTGCTTTTTTGTGTGCCATTTATAAAAATCCTTATTTTACTGTTATTTTATCTATTTTAATCTCAGTAAAGCTCTGTCTATGGCCTTGAGATTTTTTATAGTGCTTTCTTCTATTCATCTTAAATATTTTAACTTTATCGCCTCTACCATGCGATACAACTGTTGTAATAACAACTGCACCTTTAACCAAAGGAGTCCCTATTGTGACTTTCTCTCCGTCAATAACAGACAAAACGGCATCTATACTGAAGGGTTTACCAACTTCAGCACTTATTTTTTCAACCTTTAGAAGTTGACCTTCTGTAACTTTAAACTGTTTACCACCTGTTTTGATTAATGCATACATCAGAACGACCTTTCTATCTTTGAATTAGAGACGCGATTATACTGAAAAAATAATAATTTATCAATTAATTAGAATGGCTTGATCAAATTCTTAAACATCAAATATGATGACTTATTTTATCTGCTCATTTTTTTTACGTATGTTAAAATTTATCTTCACTCAGTAGGCTACTAAGAATATAGTGAATCTCAAAGAAATAACAAAACCTATTCATGAAGACCTTAATTGCGTTGATAAAGTAATTAAAAGTCACCTAAGCTCCGATATACCGGTAATTAATCAGATATCAACCTATATCTTAAATAGTGGAGGGAAGAAAATGCGACCTATTTTCCACTTATTGTTAGCCGGCCTAGATGGTGAAATAACTAAACCTAACCATGATGTAGCTTCCATTATAGAGTTTATACATACAGCTACTTTACTTCATGATGACGTTGTTGACCAATCAACAAAAAGAAGAAATATTCAAACTGCTAATGCAGTTTTTGGTAATTCAGCCAGTATCTTAGTTGGAGATTTTTTATACTCACGCTCATTTCAAATGATGGTCAAAATAGATAACATGAGTGTAATGAAGGTTCTTGCAGATGCTACAAATAAAATTTCTGAAGGCGAGGTACTGCAATTAATTAATAGTCATAATCCCCAAATCAATGAATCGCAATATTTTGAGGTTATTGAGTTCAAAACTGCAAAGCTATTTGAGGCTTGCGCGAAAATTGCAGCAATCATTAACAAAAAAGATCAAAACCAAGTTGAGCTTTACTCAACAATAGGTAAACATTTTGGAATCATTTTTCAATTAGCTGATGATATCCTCGATTACTCTGGTAATTCAAATGAGATTGGAAAGAATATAGGTGATGACCTAAGAGAGGGAAAAGTAACTCTTCCCTTGATCCTCACAATAAAAATGTCGAATAGTAAAGACAGGGAAATTCTTACTAACGCTATTAAAACTGGCGATATTAATTATTTACCCACCATAGTATCCCTAATTAAAAAAAGTGGTGCAATTGATGAAATTAAAGAAATTGCACAACATCACTTAAATAAAATTGAAACACTTCTTGATGGAAATCACAATAAAAAATACCAAGATAGTTTATTAAAGCTTGCTAGATTCTCATTATTTAGGTCAGTTTAGAAGTTAAATCAATGGAGAGAAATTTTTTCACCATCATCAATATTGTAATAACTGAGTTTAGCAATTGGGTTTCTTTTTTCGATTAAGTCACCATCAAAAATTGACTTATCGTCAATAAAAACGACTGCGTGACCATAGTGATATAGCGTTATTTCTGCATTTTGTTTTTTAAACTTCAGATAGTAAGAGACGTAATGCTCATTTTCGGATTCTGACCATATTTCCCAGCCTTTTCCACCCGTAAGTTGCTCGAGCCACTTGCCAAGATCTAACTCAACTTTGCAGACAACTGCATCAGATAGTAGCAAATTATCATTACCAATCTTATTATTTTTTACATTATCTTTCATATCTATACTAATAAGTTATCATATAATTAATATCATTAATATGGGGATAGTTTAATAAATTTCAAAGGCTAACTATGTTTATTATTGGATTAACTGGTGGCATAGGTTCAGGAAAAAGTGCAGCAACTAAAATACTTAAAGAGATAGGTTTAAAAAATATAGACCTTGATCAAATCACGCATGACCTTATGAAGCCAGGAAAGATTGGTTACATAGAAATAAAAAAAGAATTTGGTGAAAAATATATAGATATAAATAATGCTATCGATAGGAAACTGCTACGAGATGAAATATTCTCATCGTTAGAATTAAAAAAAAGAATTGAGTCAATCTTACATCCCATTATTTTTAAAGAATGTAATAAAAAATTAAATAAATTAAAGCATGAAAAATATTTAGTATTAGTTATTCCATTGCTTTTCGAAACAAAGACTTATACAAATCTTATTGATGAGTCTTTATTGATTGATTGTAGTTTTAGAACTCAGATTGAAAGGGTAATTAACAGAGATGACGTTTCAGAAGCATTGGCTAATAAAATTATTAAAAACCAAATGAGTAGAGACAGGAAATTATTGTTGGCAGATAAAGTAATTTTGAATGATGGAAATATTCACAACCTTAAAGTTCAGTTAGAAAGTTATTATAAAAATTTACTCAAGGATAAAAGATAATGTACAAATTTGAATTACCTATTAATGAGAGAACACGAAGACTAATTTCTATTGAGAATATTTTCTTAAGACTTAATAACCAAATTAAATCTATGGTTAATTTTTCAGAAGTTGGATGCTTTGAATCATATTTTAATATGAGAGCGACAGCCAGTAGAGCTGATATAAAAATAGAAATTACACAGGAACTTGAAAAGCTCATCCTTAAGAAAAGACAATTAAATAAAACTAAAAAAAATCTAGATCTAATTAAAAATTTAAGTCATGCAAAAAAAAATTTGGATAAAGTAAATTTACCTCAAGGAAATTTTTATGGTGCTGATAAGTTTTTACAAGAAATAAAGACTTCCTCAATGAGCCAAACCGGTATTGTGAGAAGCGATCTTCCACAACTTCAACTCTGGTTGCAGCAATTAAGTCCTAAAAACAAACAACAATATTTTTTAAATGAAATAGATTCTTATATGCCTATATTTGAAGCTATCAAAGTTTATTTAAATGCTTTGAGAGATTCAGTAACAATACAGACAGTGGAAAGTTCAGATGATGGTCTAGTAAACTATCAATTAGATCCCTCCTTTAGACATGACCTAGTTCAAATACAAATTCCACAAAAGTTGAATTTATATCCTAATTTAACATCAAACAAATATACAATTAATATACAATTTGCATCGCTTACAAAGAATATAAAGAGTGGAATAAAATTAAAATTTAAGATGGGTGTTAGTCAACAGTAATTACTTATGAAAAAAAATTGTCCGACATGCTCAAAATCTTTTAACTACATCCTAGGTAACGCATTTAATCCATTCTGTTCTGAAAGATGTAAGCTTTTAGATCTTGGAGCTTGGGCTTCAGAAAAATTTATTATCAAAGGAAAAGAAAATGATACGTCATCTGAGAATGAAACTTAGTTTTGTTACATTAATTTTCATTTCATCAATTGTCTTTGGTGCAGATGAAATCAATATTTCAAAAGCATTTATAAAATTACCAAGGCCTGGAGTAGATGTTACAGCTGGTTTTGCAACAATTAAAACTAGTACTGACCTTAAAGTTATAAACGTTTCCAATAAAAATTTTAAAAATATTGAGGTTCATTCAATGAAGATGACTTATGGCGTCATGGAAATGCGTAAATTAATTGAGCCGAAATTAGGCCCTAATTCTCCATTAGTTTTATCTCCGGGGAATAATCACTTGATGTTGTTTGGTATTAAAGAAAAATTAAAATCCGGAGAAAATTTAGACTTAACTTTTGTTTTTAAGGATGACGAAGATAACAAGATAGTAAAAGAATTCAAATTCATTGTTAAATAAGAACCTAGATATCCCATATTGCACGCTGAGAAGCAATACCTATCCCACCACAGTCAAAAGATGATGGAATATCATTCTTAGTCATCCCTCCGATTGAGTAAATTGGTATATTAGACTTATCAACTAATTTATTAAATTTTCCCCAACCGATAGGTTCAAGGTTGGGATGAGTGAGAGTTTCTTTTACTGATCCCAGAACTGCGAAATCTGCATTTTTTTCTTCAGCCATTTCAAGATCTTTTTCCGAATGACATGAAACTCCTACCAATAAATCTTTAGGAAAATATTTTAATTCGTGCAATTGTTTTGCATTTAATTGTACTCCATCAAGTTGATATTTATAGGCTAAGCTAATGCTTGAATTTATTATAATTCTTACACTAGTATATTGAAGTATTTTTTTTATACGTTTGATTAAGTCTTCCAACTCAGTTTTCACAAGAGTTTTTTCTCTTATCTGTATAAGCCTTAGTCCATCATTTACCTTTTTATTAAGTGCTTGAAAAAACTTATCAGATGGTATTTCATGAAAATTAGTGATTGCATAGATATCAGGCAAGTCATTTTTTAAAGCATGTTGAATTACTTGGTTAGGGGGTAAAACTTTTGTTGCATTATACGTTTTAAGATTAACCCACTGCAACTCTTGACCTTCTCTTCCCTCTACCATTCCAGTCCACGAGGTAATTAAGAAAAAATATAGAATTGTTATTTTATTTTTTTCAATTACCCTTCTTGTCGTCCACTGTCTATATTTGCTAATGACAACACCTAGCTCTTCAAAGATTTCTCTTTTAAGTGCATCAGACGGATTCTCATTATTCTCCAATTTTCCTCCTGGAAATTCCCACCAACCAGGCCAACTTTGAGATTTTAGTCTTTTACCCAATAAATATTTACCATCAGAATCTTTAAGGATTCCAACAGCCACTTGGATATTTTTAATGTTATGTTCTGTATTCAGAATTAATTTCTATGTACTTATATGATAAATCAGTCGTCCATATCGTAGCTTCTTCTGTACCTCTTCCAAGGCTTATATGAAGCTTTATCTCATCTTTTTTCATTTCTGATGTAATTTTTATTTCATCGAATGAGTTTGAAATAGCCCCCGCATTGCAAAATAAAATTTCATTTATGTAAATATCTATTTCATTTAAATCAAGATCATTAACTTTGCTATTACCAATAGCAGACAGGACCCTTCCAAGATTTGCATCTGAAGCAAAGAAAGCTGTCTTTACTAGTGGTGAATTTGCTATTGACATCCCAACTTTTTTTGCTTCTTTATGACTTAATGCCTTATTAACACATATTGTAATAAACTTTGTTGCCCCCTCCCCATCCCTTATGATTGATTGTGCTAAAAAAGTAGCCACATCAAAAATAGCTGCTTTAACTTTTTGATAATCATCACTATTTTTTTTCAATACAAAGCTCTTGTCTAAAGGTATGCTCATTAAAATAAATGAGTCATTTGTAGATGTATCACCGTCAACAGAAATACAGTTAAAACTTTTTTCACATATTTCACCAATTAATTCTTTCAACAAATTACTAGGAATATTTATATCAATTGCTATAAAAGCTAACATGGTTGCCATATTAGGATAGATCATGCCGGATCCCTTGCTTATCGCCGTTATGGTGACAACTCTATCTTTTAAATTAATAATTTTTGAGTATGCTTTAGGAATTGTATCCGTTGTCATAATTGATTCTGCAGCTTCTAACCAATTGTTTTCATTTAAGTCATTTAAGGCATTTGGGATTGCTTTAGTAATTTTTTCAACTGGTAATTTTGACATAATAAGACCTGTTGAAAATGGTAGGACTTGTTTTTCATTTATATCAAGATGCTTTGCCAAAGACTTACAAACCTCCTTTGCATCATCAATACCCTGTTGACCCATTCCTGCATTTGCACAACCACTATTTATGATAAGCGCCCTGATGTCATCTTTTACCGCTAAATTATCTTGGGATATTAGAACTGGAGCTGCACAAAATTGATTTTGAGTAAATACACCAGCAACTGAACAGTTAGGTGGTAGTGAAATAACCAATAAATCTGATGCACTGTCCTTGATGCCGGCATTAGCAACACCTAGCCTAAGCCCCTTAATATTTTTAATATCTTTCTTTGTAGTTTTTTTTAAATTAATAGCCATTATTTTCTTCTCCATACGGTGCCTGAAGGAGTATCTTCAATTAAAATATTATTTTCGAGTAAATCATTTCTTAGTTTATCTGCAGTGAAATAATCTTTTGAGACTTTTGCCTCGTTTCTTTTTTTTATGATACCTTCCACGTCAATTTCTTCATTAAGGTTATCCTTTAAAAAATCTTCCGCATCATGACTTAAAACACCGATTACATTTCCTAATTTTACTAATAAATTTATATCTTCAATATTGTGATTTTTATTTATCTTTAAAGCTAATTCAAAAAGGACTGCTATCGCATCTGGAGTATTAAAATCATCATTCAGTGCTTTTTTAAACTCATTAGCATATTTTAAATCCCAATTAATCTTGTATGCTTTATTTACTTTTGAATTTCTAATACTGAGATAAAGCTTTGTAATTGCTTGCTTAGATTCATCAAGATTTTTTTGAGAAAAATTTAATGGGCTTCTATAGTGAGCTTTTAAAATAAAAAATCTCACCACCTCTGCTTGATACTTTTCTAAAACACTTCTGATTGTAAAAAAATTACCTAACGACTTTGACATTTTTTCGTCATCTATCTTAACAAATCCATTATGAATCCAATAGTTCGCCATTTGACAGCTATTAACAGCTTCAGATTGTGCAATTTCGTTTTCATGATGGGGGAATTGAAGGTCCTGACCACCACCATGAATATCGAAGGTTTGACCTAATAGATTATTACTCATTGTTGAACACTCTATATGCCAACCAGGCCTTCCATTTCCCCATGGGGAATCCCATGATGGTTCATTTGGTTTGGCAGACTTCCATAAAACGAAATCATTATTATCTTTTTTAAATTTATCGATTTCTACCCTAGAGCCTGCTCTCAGATCTTTAAGAGATTTTCCGGATAATTTTCCATAATCCTCAAATTTAGAGACCGCATAAAAGACATCGTTATTATCAGCTTTATATGCGAAACCTTTACTAATTAAATTCTCGATCATCTTTATCATTTCCTCTATATGATCTGTAGCTTTTGGCTCAAGCGTCGGCGGAATGATACCGAGTTGTTCCGCATCATAATCCATCTCTTTAATAAAGTTTTCTGTTATAACTTTATAGTCAACCCTCTCAAGAATTGCTTTTTTTATGATTTTGTCATCAATGTCGGTAATATTTCTTACATAGGTAACTTTATACCCACTTTCTCTTAACCATCTTGTGATCATGTCAAAAACGATTAAGACACGTGCATGACCAATATGGCAGAAATCGTAAACCGTCATTCCACAGACATACATCTTGACTTTATTAGGCTCAATAGATTCAAAAATCTCTTTTTTATTATTTAAGGTGTTGTAGATTGAAAGCATAATAAATAAACTTTGAAGAGCTCTCCTTTATTGGTAAACGAAATTAATATATGATAGATTCCGAGTTAATTATCCAAAAATTATACCATGCAGTTTTTGTGCTAATTACTTAACCTATAAATACATTTGGAGTTATATTTTGAAATACACATT
The DNA here is from genome assembly GCA_913058475.1 of uncultured Nitrosomonadales bacterium. GTDB lineage: Bacteria > Pseudomonadota > Gammaproteobacteria > Burkholderiales > Methylophilaceae > BACL14. The sequence goes on along the minus strand of CAJXQA010000001.1, from coordinate 65,065 downwards.
AAAACTTTTTTTTATTTTTTTATTATCCTTTTTAAGCATTAATGTTTTCGCAGAAAAAAATGTTCAATTTGTCATAAATACTTCTAAAGGAAATATTGTTATTGAGACATATCCTGAGAAAGCTCCCATCACAGTCAAAAACTTTGAAAGCTATGTTAATAAAGGTTTTTATAATGCCACCATATTTCATCGTGTGATTGATGGCTTTATGATTCAGGGAGGAGGGTTTACAAAAGACATGTCTCAAAAACAGACTGATGCTCCTATCAAAAATGAAGCTGATAATGGTCTTAAGAATGAAAAATATAGTGTCGCAATGGCAAGAACACAAGATCCAGATTCGGCTTCATCACAATTTTTTATAAATGTTAATGATAACAATTTTTTAGATTTTCCAGGCCAAGATGGTTCTGGATATTGTGTTTTTGGCAAAGTTATCGAAGGCCAAGATGTTGTTGATAAGATTGCAAAAGTATCAACAGGCTCTGCAAATGGTCATCAAGATGTTCCCAATGAGAATGTCATAATAGAGGAAGCATCCACCTGATTCACATAAAAGATAGCGCTATATTTTTTTCAGACATTCATCTAGATGACTCGTCAAAAAAAGATATAGCCTATTTTGTATCTTTCCTAAATGACTACGCTAAAAATTATCCAAATATTTTTATTTTAGGAGATTTGTTTGATTGGTGGCCTGGTGATGATAGCAATCAATTCAACAAAGTTATTACTTTATTAAAAGAAATATCTAATGAATCAAAAATATTTTTTATTTGCGGAAATAGAGATTACTTAATTGGTAAAAAATTTGCTGAAGACACAAACATTACTATTCTTCCAGACCATGAACTTATCAAGCTCGGAAAAGAAAAGACAATTATCCTTCACGGAGATACTTTATGTACGGACGACAAGAAGTATCAAAGGTTTAGAAAGTTTTCAAGGTCTTGGGTTAGTAAGAAGGTTTTTTTATTACTCCCAAAATATTTAAAGGATTTCATATTTAATTTTGCTAGGCAAAAAAGTAACCATGATAAAAGTTACAAGGACCAAGATATCATGGATGTAAATGCCTTGGCTGTGGAAAAATTATTCAATGAATTTAATAACCCTCCCATTATGATTCATGGTCACACACACAGACCAAAAATTCATAACTATAAGTTTAACGGAGTAAAATCAAAGAGAGTGGTTTTAAATGATTGGTATGAATCGGGGAGTTTTTTACTTTGGGATAAGGGTAAATTAAAAAATGTTAAAATTTAAGGTCTCTTTACCTCATTAGCTCTGTTTACTTTGGCAGCTTTGTTAAGTATTCCATTTATATATTTATACCCATCAGCTCCACCAAAGGTTTTTGCAATTTCAACCGCTTCATTTATTACAACTTTATAAGGCACAGATGCTGAATACTTAAGCTCATATAATGAAAAATAAATAATTGATAGCTCAATTGGGCTGAGCTCCTCATAACTTCTGTCAATGTATAATTCAATTTCTTGCTTTAAAGAATCCAGGTTTTTAAAGACTCCCGATAACATTTCTTCATACAAATCTTGATCAGCTCGAATAAAGTCTGGGTCTTCTTGAATATCTTTTTTAATTTGAGTAATATCAATTTGATTAACAAGACCACGGTAAACACTTTTCATCACCAATTCACGTGACTTACGTCTATTATTGATCTTTTTTTTTCTTGAGTTTACTTTTGAATCTAAAGTCATACGCTACCCATCATGATAGCCATTTCAATAGCCCCATCTGCAGCCTCCTTACCTTTTATTTTAGTTCTCGCAAAAGCCTCTTCCCCTGAGTTTGTCGTGATAATTGCATTAATAACTGGAATATTGTGCTTTAATTGCACTTGCATCAGGCCGTTAGCTGATTGGTCAGATACCACCTCAAAGTGATATGTTTCTCCCCGAATTACTGCTCCAACACCAATCAATACATCAAACTTTTTTGTTATTGCATAAGCATTTATCATTATTGGAATCTCTAATGCACCAGGGACTTCTTTTTGCAGGATATGTTTTTCGTCGACGCCCTTAAATATTAATTGGTCGACACATGAATTCAATAACTCTTTTACAACAGGCTTATTGAAACGTGAATAAATAATACCCACATTTAGAATTTTTGTATCTTCCTCACCCAAAATTTAATCCTTAGTTTAAAGAAAAATGATTATACCTTTTTGTAGGGCATTAAAAATGCCTAGAGAAATAGGAACTCCAACTACAATCCAAGCTAATGGAAGCAGAATTCTCTGCATTGAAGTATTCGTTACAGATACAACCGTCTTAAGATTGCTTTGGGTTCCTTTAAGCGCACCTTGTTCAGCTTTTAACTCTTCTGGCGTCATACCAAACTTTTTATTTACTGGCTTGACTAACAAATTCAAAATAAAGCCAACGACTAAAAGTAATGCCAGAATTTTAAAGCTTGAGTTATAAGCTTGATCTGTTGGTATGCCCATACTTAATTGATACTCTCTTAAATAAGAAATAAGCATTGGTCCCACAATTCCTGCCAAAGACCATGCTGTTAGCAATCTTCCATGTATAGCGCCAACATGCTGTGTTCCAAAAATGTCAGCTAAATAAGCAGGTATCGTAGCAAATCCTCCTCCATACATTGTAAGAATAACTAGTGTGATGAGAACAAAGGTAGCTATATATTGATTTATACCTGCCCAAGGAGCTGCTAAATAGAGTGCTGTACCCAAGCTAAAAAATATCGCATAAGTTAGCTTTCTGCCAAGAAAGTCAGATGATGATGCCCAAAAAATTCTTCCTATGATATTTGCTAATGATAGCAATGCTCCAAATCCTGTGGCAATTGCACCAATTATAAGTGGATCAAAACTACTCGCTGCAATCTCTTGAAACATTGGTTTTGCAACAGATAGCACTCCGATTCCAGCAGAAACATTTAGGCATAGCACTCCCCATAACAACCAAAATTGAGGTGTTTTATGAGCCTTGCTAACATGTACATGGCTCGAAGAAATCATATGATTTGTTTTTTTTGCTACTGGATTCCACCCTTTAGGTTTCCATCCCTCAGCGGGAACGCGATATCCAAATGCACCTATAGTCATTGCAAAAAGATATATTAAACCCATGATGAAAAAAGTTTCCCCCACTCCATTCGCTTTAATTAGATAATCGCCTAATGGCATACCAATCATTGCTCCCCCCCCAAAACCCATGATCGCCATCCCAGTCGCTAAACCTCTTCGGTCAGGAAACCATTTGATTAAAGTTGAGACAGGTGAAATATAACCTAGTCCCAGTCCTATGCCTCCTATCACGCCAGCACCTAACCAGATTAGCCATAATTGATGAAGAGAGACTCCTAAGGATGTCACCATAAGTCCGCCACCCCAAAAAATAGCTGCAGCAACTCCCGCTTTTCTTGGTCCGGCTTTCTCTAACCAATGTCCAAATAATGCTGCTGAAAGGCCTAAAAAAACAATGGCAATAGCAAAAGTCCAAACAACATCACTCCTCATCCAGTCACACGAAGTAATAAAAATGCGCTCAATGAAACTTACATCAGCTCCGCATTCAGTACCTACTAATTTTGTAAGTTCAGGCCAAAAAATACTAAACCCATAAATCATTCCAATTGATAAGTGAATCATTAAGGCTGCAGGAGGAACCATCCATCTATTAAAAGATTTATCTGCAACAATTTTATTTTTTGCTAGAGAATCAAACATTAAGAAGTTTCCTAAAAAATTTTAAATTAATCTATTTAAAATAATACTACATGAAAAAAAATATCTAGGATGTAAAAAAACAAACAAAATTAATGTCATAAATATGACATATTAATGACATAATATGAAAAAATGGCAGCCAATATACTAATCGTTGAAGATGAAGATGCAATATTAGAATTAATTGCCCTAAATCTGCACCAATCAGGATTTAATCCTCTGAGAGCTATAAGTGCAGAAATTGCAGATAACTTAGTCAAAAATGCATTACCGGATCTAATAGTTTTGGATTGGATGTTACCTGGTATGGATGGCATTACTTTCGCTAAAAGACTCCGTGCCAATTCTGATACAAGGAATGTTCCTATCATTATGCTAACAGCAAAAAGTGAGGAGGATAATAAAATTTTGGGTTTAAATTCCGGGATTGATGATTATCTCACCAAACCCTTTAGCCCTAAGGAGCTTATCGCAAGAATTAATGCCCTACTTCGAAGAAGCTCTCCTGAACTAACCGATGAACCAGTAAATATTTTAGACCTTTCTTTAGACCCTCTCCAACATCAATTAACAATCAATGGCAAATTAATTAAAATTGGGCCAACTGAATTTAAAATACTTCATTTATTTATAAAAAATTTAAATAAAGTATTTAGTAGAAATCAAATTATGGATAAGGTTTGGGGTAATAAGTCTGAAATTGATGATAGAACAGTTGATGTTCATATCAAAAGACTTCGTGCATGCCTTGCAACTAATGGCTACGACAAAATTATCAGAACAATACGGGGTGAAGGTTATAGTGTTTCAGAAAAACATCTCTCATAAAAATATAAAGCTATAATGAATTTAATTTTTTAAATTTTAGAGAATAATTGCTTTGCAAGATATCAGACTTCGAACCTTCGTATTTATTGCTCTAATTTTATTATTGAGTCTTATTGTCTCAAAGTTATTTAGCTTCGATACGGCAATTATTTTTTTTGTTATTACTTTAATTTTTTATCTCATTTCTCATATTTTTTGGATAAATGAGTTATCGAAATGGCTCGATAAACCTAAAGCTACTCAGATTCCTGATGGAAAGGGTATCTGGCAAGACATATTTTCTAAAATATACAAAAATTATAGATTCGATACTAAGTCAAAAAAAGATCTCACTACCGCAATGGAGCAGTTTGTTCAGGCAGCAGATGCACTCTTAGATGGTGTAGTTTCCTTAAATGAGTCTAACGAAATAATTTGGTGCAACAAAAGAGCACAGTTGATGTTTGGGATACACGCAAGAAAAGATTTAAATAAACCTATTCAACATATTTTTAGGAATTCAGAATTTAAAAAATACCTTGACGATGAAAATTATGAATCTCCTCTTCAAGTTGACACTGAAAACTATATTAATCATATCGAAGTAAAAGTAATCCCTTTTGGAAGATATCAAAAACTTCTTACAGCACGAGATATATCATCAATGCTTAAAAATGAATTAGTTAGGAAAGAATTTGTATCTAATTTTACTCACGAATTAAAAACACCACTCACCGTGATTTCAGGATTTATCGAAACACTAGACCAGCCAAAAAATAATCTTTCTGAGGATACAAAAAAAATATTTACGCTTATGAGCGATCAAGCAAATAGAATGAAGGACCTAATAAATGATTTATTATTACTATCAAATATTGAAGCAAGTCTAAATAAAAATAGATCCGAAAAAATTTCTGTTAAAAGATTGTTTGAAAATATTAAGATAACTTCAACTAAACTTAACAAAAAAAAACATAAGATTAAATTTGATATTGATAAAGAATTAAATATTTATGGATCAAAGAATGAGATTCAAAGTGCATTTACAAATCTAATAAGTAATGCTATTCGCTATACGCCTGAAAAAGGAAATATTCTTATAACGTGGCATCTTATAAATAACTTACCAATTATGGAAGTAACAGATAGTGGAGTGGGTATACCAAAAAATAAAATTAACAGGATCACTGAACGTTTTTATCGAGTAGACGACGATAGAAGTAGGTCTACGGGGGGCACAGGGCTTGGCTTGTCAATAGTAAAGAATATTATGTTACAACATCAGGGTCAACTAGAGATATCAAGTGAGCTGAATAATGGAAGTACCTTTAAGCTAGTATTTCCCAAAGATAGAATTATAAAATCTACATGAGAAGATTTTTTTTAATTCTATCTTTATTTTTAATTGGGTGTAATTCGTCATTAGAAAGAAAAGATTCTACGCAATATGATAAAGGCTCTCTCAATCAGCTTACAAAAACTGACTTTGATAGGATGGCTGATTATGAAATTAAAGAAAATACAGAAAGTTTAAAAATTCTTGCTCTAAAGTTTTATAAAAGAAATCCAGCAGAGTTGAGGAAAACAACGTCAGATAGTCCTGAAGTTACAGTCAACTGGCTATTTACAAGTCAACATAATTGGAAATTCAAAGAGATTAATGATGCTCAAGGAATTGAAGCCCTTAATCAGGTTTTTGACGAAAATTTTAAGGGAGACAGAGTGCTGTCACTTATTACTGGTTTATACACCATGCTAATAATAGCTCATGACAATCAAAAAGAATTTGATATGTTTGATTCTCTTGACCCTCAGCTAATTTACAATGCAGCTCGTAATGTTGAAGTTATTGTTTGGCGATTATCGACAAAAAAGAAAAAAAATGGAGAACTATTCCTTGTTACAAACGAAATTAATAGTGATTTTCAAAACCTATCATTTGAAAGAGAGTTTGGGAAAATTATTGGAAGAACAGATTATTTTGCTTATGTATTATCTGAAAAAAAAGAGCGCTACATAACAAGAGCCATTCAAGGGACTACGTTAAATATTTTATTACCATTTCTATAATAATATTTTTTCGATGCCCCCTTTTGTTGCCTTATCAACATAGTCTTCAAGCCAATCTTCACCAAGATTATGCTTAGCTAATTCAACAACAATATAATCGGCAGTTGTTTCAGTGTCATCTCCATAGCGTTGAAGTCCCTGAAGGCATGATGGACAGGATGTTAGAATTTTGACTGGTTTCGATCCCTTATTTGGATTAATAGGTAACTCTGAAATTCCTTTTTGAATTTCTTCTTGTTTTCTCAATTTTACCTGTGAGGCTATATCTGGCCTAGTTGCTGCAAAGGTTCCAGACTCACCACAACATTTATCGTTCAAAGGTACCGATTGATTCATTAAAGCGTTTGTTACTTCAGTTGGCTCATAGGTTTTCATTGGGCTATGGCATGGGTCATGATACATATATTGCTGACCTGAAACTCCATCCATCTTAATATTTTTTTCCATAAGATACTCATGAATATCTAAAAGCCGACATCCAGGGAATATTTTTTCAAATTCATATTTTTGTAACTGATCCATGCAGGTGCCGCAAGATACAATTACTGTCTTAATATCTAAGTAATTTAGAGTGTTCGCAATTCTATGGAACTGAACTTGATTGTCCGAGGTAATCTCTTGACCCTTAGCTTCATCTCCTGACGAAGTCTGAGGATATCCGCAACATAGATATCCAGGGGGAAGTACAGTAATAGCTCCTACTTCAAATAGCATAGCTTGTGTTGCGAGGCCTACTTGAGAAAATAATCTTTCGGAACCACAGCCAGGAAAATAAAAAACGGCATCTGATTCATCATTCGTTTTACTTATATTTCTTATTACTGGTACTACTTTGTCATCTTCAATACCTAATAAACCCCTAGATGTTTTTGTTGGCATATTTTTAGGCATTGGTCTATTCAAAAAATGTATTGTTTGAGTTATTACATTAGGCTTTTTTACACTGGAAGCAGGTGTATTTTTAGTAAAATTTATAAGGTTTAATTTTTTAAAAATGCTATGCCCCCATCGTTGCATTTTATAGCCATAGTCAACCAATACCTTTCTCATTATTTTAATTGTCAAAGGATCTTTTAAATTAAGATAAGTCATTGCAACAGAGTTACCAAGATTGAAATTTTTTTTGCCCTGTTCTGTTAAAAAGTTTCTCATTGCAATAGAGACTTCTCCATAATCTATATCCACTGGACAAGGAGCTAAACATTTATGGCATACCGTACAGTGATCAGCAACATCATTAAATTCATCAAAATGCTTAATTGAAATTCCTCTTCTAGTTTGCTCCTCATATAGAAAAGCTTCAACAAGCAATGATGTAGCTAAAATTTTATTTCTAGGACTATAAAGTAAATTAGCTCTTGGGACATGAGTTGCGCATACTGGCTTACATTTTCCACATCGTAAACAATCACTTATGGAATCTGCAATGGAACCAATAGCAGACTGATTCATAATAATTGATTCTTGCTCTAATAATCCAAAACTTGGGGTATATGCATTCATCAGCCCTGAGCCAGGTAATAATTTACCCCTATTAAAGTTTCCATTAGGATCGACCTTATTCTTATATTCAGCAAAGGTATTTATAGCTGATGGTTCCAAAAATTCCATTTTTGTTATTCCGATACCATGCTCTCCAGAAATAACACCGTCTAAACTTTTTGCTAGATCCATAACACGAGCAACAATTTTTTGCGCTTCTTGCATCATTTCATAATTGTCAGAATTAACAGGGATGTTTGTATGTATATTACCGTCGCCTGCGTGCATATGAAGTGCCACAAACAGCCTTGATTTCAATACCTCCTGGTGTTTTTTATAGATGAGCTCTCTTATTTCTATGTATTCTCTTCCAGTAAATATATCTTCTAAAGGCTTTTTTAACTCACTCTTCCAAGAAATTCTTAATTTATGAGTCTTTATTAGGTCCAAGATAGTATCCTCAACAAAATGCTCAGATAACTCTTGGAACTCATTAGCAGCTTTATCAAAATTATTTAAATAACTTTGCCATTTATTTTTAACAGAACCGAGAAGCTTAAGTGCTAATCTTTTCTTATTTTCAAGAGCCTCTTCATCAAAGTTATTTTTTATATCTCTTAGCAAACTAAAATTAAATAAATTATCTAACTCTTCAATTAGCCTTAATTTATTCCACATAGATTGTTGAATATTTATTTTTTCAATTTCATTAGCATATTTTCCTAAATTAGGTAATGGGATAACAACATCTTCATTTATTTTGAATGCATTTGTATGCTTTGCAATTGCTGCTGTTCTGGCTCTATCCAACCAAAATCTTTTCCTCGCTTCTGCCGATACCGCTATAAACCCCTCTCCATTTTTTATATTTGCAATTTGAACAACTTTTGAAGCAACTGCACCAAGTTCACTTTCATCATCGGAAGCAATATCTGCAATTAAGATCATTTTAGGTTTTTCTAACCTAGTCGCTTTTGTAGAGTAGCCAACAGCCTTTATATACCTATCATCTAAATGTTCAAGACCTGCCAAATACACATCATCAAAACCTTTTAAGTATTCTGTAATTTGAACGATAGAGGGAACTGCATCACTCACACTTCCAAAAAATTCTAGACATACAGTTCTAATATGCTGAGGCATCTTATGGAGAATAAACCTTGCTGAAGTAATTAAACCGTCACAACCCTCTTTCTGTACTCCCGGTAAACCACTTAAAAATTTATCGGTAACATCTTTTCCTAGCCCAGCTTTTCTAAAGTTTGCTCCTGATATTTCAAGTATTTCTGGATTCTTCTTAGGATTAATACCATTTTCGTCAAATTTAGTTATCTGAAATTTAACTGTTTCAGTTTCATGTACTTTACCAAGATTATGTTCCAATCTTTCAATTTCAACCCAATCTCCGTTTGGATCAACCATCTTCCATGATGCAAGATTATCAAGAGCCGTGCCCCAAAGAACAGCTTTTTTTCCACCAGCGTTCATAGCCACATTTCCACCTATACATGAGGCATCAGCAGAAGTCGGGTCTGTGGCAAATTCTAGACCTGCGTTAGATGCAATTTCCATTGCCCTTCTTGTCACAAGGCCTGCGCCACAATGAATTGTTGGGACTGTTTGACTGATTCCCGGAAGGTTTTTGATTTCGACTTGACTTACACTGTCTAACTTTTCCGTATTTATAACTACTGAGTGAGAAACTAGGGGGATTGCCCCTCCCGTATAACCAGTTCCCCCTCCTCGAGGAATTATCGTTAAGCCTAATTTAATGCAAGCCTTTACAATATAAGCCACTTCAGATTCAGTATCAGGATTTATAACTACAAATGGTAACTCTACACGCCAGTCAGTTGCATCGGTTACATGGGAAACTCTTGCTAAGCCATCAAATTGGATATTGTGTTTTTTAGTAAATTTCTTTAATCTAGAAATAACTTTTTTTCTTAACTTCTTAACCTGCTGAAACTCTAACTCAAATTCATCTATTGCAGTCCTCGCAGCTTTAGTTAATTGCGCTACCTTCATGTTACCGAAACTTCTATCTTCAATACCCTGAACCCTATGTCGCATTGCTTTCAGAAGCATGTTTAATCTTTTTTTATTTTCTAACAGGTCGTCTTGAAGGTAAGGATTTCTTTTCACAACCCATAGATCACCCAAAACTTCAAAGAGCATTTTTGCAGAACGCCCCGTTTTTCTCTCAGCTCTTAACTCTAAAATGATATCCCAGATATCATGGCCAAGAAAACGGATAACAATTTCTTTATCTGAAAAAGAGGTGTAGTTGTAGGGGATTTCTCTTAATCTATTAGATGAAGAGGGTGAAAGCTTTGCTAATACAGATGATAGGGGTGCGTTCATTTATCACAGTCAATTTTAAGTCATAAGAATACCATGCAGAGATGAGCCATACAAAGTGTTAATTACTTTCAGTTACTTTCATAAGATATGAGAGAATAGAAGTAAGAGTAATTAAGAGTAATTAAAGTTCATGCTTTGGATTAAATCTTTTCATATCATTTTTATGGTTACCTGGTTTGCAGGCTTATTTTATCTTCCAAGATTGTTTGTCTACCACTCAATGGCCGTTGATAAAATTAGTATTGATAGATTTATTATTATGGAAAGAAAGCTTTTGTATGGAATTATGACGCCAGGCGGAATACTTACAATTGCTTTCGGTTTTTGGTTAATGTTTCAATATAACTATTCAGGGATATGGTTGTATCTTAAAATACTCTGCGTATTTATCTTAAGTGTTTATCATTTGTATTGTTTTAAATATTTTTTCGCTTTTAAGGAAAATAAAAATAAACATAGTCATATTTTTTTTAGGTGGTTTAATGAACTACCAGTAGCATTTCTTATTATTATTATTTTATTAGTGGTATTCAAACCTTTATGAAAAACATCTTAATTTCTGGGTCATTAGCGTATGACTCCATCATGGTCTTCCAGGATTATTTTAAAAATCATATTCTGCCAGATCAAATCCATAAACTAAGTGTTTCTTTTTTTGTTCCTGAACTTAAGAGAAATTTTGGTGGAACAGCAGGTAATATTGCCTATAATTTATCTTTGCTTAATTCAAGCGCAATTATAATGGCAACCGTTGGGGAGGATTTCAGCGCTTATGAAAAACGATTAAGTAAATTTGATATTGTGCAAGATTACATCAAAGTAGTTTCGGAAAGTTTAACTGCTCAAGCCTATATCACTACCGATCTAGACGACAATCAAATTACAGCTTTTCATCCAGGTGCGATGATGGAATCACACCAAAACAGTATTTCAAGTGTTACAGAAAAAGTTGATTTAGTAATAATTGCACCATCAGGAAAAGAGGGAATGATAAAACATGCTCAAGAATGTTCTGAAAAAAAAATCCCTTTTATTTTTGATCCAGGTCAAGGCCTTCCGATGTTCGATAAAATTGAATTAAATGCCTTTATAGACCAAGCAACTTATATAGCTGTCAATGATTATGAAGCTGAACTTCTGATGAAAGTTTCAGGGCTGAGTATCAGCGAAATTCAAAAAAAAGTTGAAGCTCTTATTATTACAAAGGGGGCGCATGGCTCTGAAATTTATTGTGATAATAAGATTACTATTGCGCCAATAAAAGCAGAATCCACTATAGATCCAACTGGATGTGGTGATGCTTATCGAGCGGGTTTACTTTATGGTATTTTAAATAAATTTAGTTGGGAAGATACAGGGAAACTTGCCTCAGTTATGGGAAGCATAAAAATTAAAACACAAGGTGGGCAGAACCATAACCCTTCACTTCCAGAAATCGAAGAGTTATTTGGTAAAAAACTAATTTAAATCTTTTTTATTAATTTCAACCGAAAAAGTACTATTACCCTCTACACACAAAGCTGTAAGTGTTTTTCCCCATACACATGCCGAATCAATTGAAGTGCCATAATGATGCTTATAAATCTCTAATGCTGACCAATGTCCTGAAATTATTTTTTTATCTCTTTTAAATTTAGACTTAAAACTAAACCATGGCTTTAAGTGTGCTGGGAGATTATTCAAAGTTCCATTGTATGTAAAATCTAGTGATTGATCTTTATTTAGGCAGCGCATACGCGTGAATGCATTTATAGAAAATCTTATTTTTTCCTGACTACTTAACTCTTCTCTCCATATATTGGGTGTATTTCCATACATATTTTTAAAAAAATTCTCTGGATCAGACTGCATTTGCAAACAAGTATCATTAGCATTTTTATAAGCATCCTCAACTGACCAACATGGGTGTATGCCAGCATGAACGAGAGTAGCTTTTTCGTCTAAAAACATTAATGGCCAGGTTAAAACCCATTCAACTAATTTATTTATTTCTTTAGATTTAAGCAAAGAATTTAACGTATCTGTTTTATTAAGGCTTCTTTGATTAAAAGAAATCGCTAAAAAATGCAGATCATGATTGCCTAAGACAAATTTGATATTTCTTTGATTTTCGTAACACCAGGAAAGCGTTTCTAGTGAAAATTTACCTCGATTTACAATATCGCCAACAAACCAAAGCTCATCCTTAGTTGAATCAAATGGTATTTTTTCTATTAAATCTAGAAGCGAGTAATAGCAACCTTGAACATCACCAATAGCGTAGGTTGCCATTTAGATTCTTAGTGCCTTACAAACTGCCACCTGATGAATTTGCCATCCAAACTACGGCTGCAGCAACTTCTGCGTCTGAAAGGGATGTATTACCCCCTTTAGCAGGCATAACTCCAATACCCTTTATTGCATTGTTTACAAGCATTTCTTTGCCTTGAGCGATTCTTGGTGCCCATTGCTCTTTATCGCCAATCTTAGGTGAATTCATCATTCCGCTTGAATGACACAGCGCGCAATTCTTTTGTGCAATTTTTTCTCCTGATATGCTGCCGCTATCCCCAGTTTTCTCTGGAGTTACCTGAGCCACCTTAACTTCTGCTACTGGTTTTACATCAGCCTCAGCCACCTTTTCCTCGACCACTGTATTCTGAACTACCTTTGGTGTAGGTTCAGGGCTATCTTTTTTTGTTGCTGCCACAATAACAATCATTGCAAAAATAAAGCTACCTACAACAACGCCCACAGTTTCTAGAATACTTTTTAAATGACTGTTTTCTTTACTCATAAAAACCCTCTCTTACTAAATTAAAAGTTAAATAAAAATAAATTTATAGTAGTGATCGACTAAAAAAGCCGTAAATATTAAACTCAGATATAAAATCGAATAATTAAATATTTTTTTTGATAGTTTATCAGAATAATTCCTGTACAACACAACAACATAATAAAGAAATATTGCATTTAATATTGTTGCAAAAAATAAATAAATAAGCCCTGCCATCCCAACACTAAAAGGCATCAGTGTAACTATTGCCAAAATTATTGTATATAAGACAATATGTAATAAGGTGAATTTTTCACCATGCGTTACAGGTAACATGGGGATACCAACTTTGGCATACTCTTCTCTTCTATATAAGGCTAAAGCCCAAAAATGAGGTGGTGTCCAACAGAATATTATTAGGAAAAGTATCCACGCTTCTGGTGACAGTTGATTGTTGACTGCAGCCCAACCTAATACAGGTGGCATTGCTCCAGAAGCTCCACCAATAACAATGTTCATAGGAGTGGCAGGTTTTAAGAATACTGTATAAATGGCTGCGTAAGCAAAAAAAGTAATTAATGTTAGCCACATTGTGAGAAAATTTACAAAGAAGAAAAGGACAGCTAATCCGGTGAGACCGACTATGGATGCCAAAATGAATGTTTCTTGCTGAGAAATTTTACCTGTACCTAGGGGTCTAGCTCGAGTCCTAGCCATTTTCACATCTATGCTTTCTTCAATCAGGCAATTGAATGCTGCCGCAGCGGCCGCCACAAAACCTATTCCTAAAATGCCTGAAAATAAGATATCCCATGGAACCATTCCAGGTGTACTTAAAAACATCCCGATAACTGCTGTAAAAACAATGAGTAAGTTAACTCTCAATTTACATAAAATCAAAAAGCTTTTTATCTTTTTTCCGTTTATTTGAAAACTTCTATTTTCAAGTGTTTTAGTCATACATTGGTGTAATTCTTGAATTAATAATCACCGTTATTATAACCAATAAAGCAGCGCCGAGGTTATGCATTGTTGCTAGGGCTAATGGCAGATGGAGTAGTAAAGTTAATATACCAATAATAAGCTGAAAACCTATAACGATTACAAGGAGGTTTCTATATAAATTACATGACTTCAACTTAGTCAACAAATAAATAATGTATAAAAAATAGGAGACAAAGATAAAAGCCCCCACTCTATGCACCCATTGGATTGCTTGAAGTGCCTGAAGGGTTAAAGCTTCCCCTTCGGAAGTTAAACCCAATTCTCGCCAGAGAGAGAAGCCATTACTAAAATCCATTGGTGGTATTAGCTCCCCATGGCATGTTGGGAAATCAGTGCAAGCAAGTGCTGCATAATTTGTACTTGTCCAGCCTCCTAGAAAAATTTGAAAGAATAAAACTACCAAAGAAAATCGTATTAATTTTTTGGAGGTAGGATTTAAACTAATCAATGTATCACTTACTGTACCCCAATGACGATGTGCAATATAAGTCAATAATCCTAATGTTGTCATACCTCCAAGCAAATGCAATGAGACTATGATCGGCATTAAAAGCTCTGTTACCGTCCACATGCCCAACATCCCCTGTGCAATCACAAGCCCCAATAACCCATAAACAAGTGATGGTTTTACCTTAATCTCATCTTTGTTCCTATACGCTAAGAAAGCTAAAGATAAAATTATAAAACCTAGAATAGTTGCTATATATCGATGAATCATTTCAATCCACGCTTTTTTATTATCAATATTACTTTCAGGATAATTAGCTTGAGCTTTTTCGATCGCTGCTTCGCTCTCCGGGACCGTTAAGGTTCCATAGCAACCTGGCCAATCAGGGCAACCAAGACCTGCATCTGTTAACCTTACATACGCACCAAATACAACAACACACAAGGCAAGTATTGTAGCGCCAAGCACTAAGTTTTTAAACCAAACCATATAAATCCCCTCATTAAATAATTGCATATCCAGTTATAATAAGTATTCTAAAAATAATAATAAAATTTCAATTGAAAAAAAATAAAATCATATCAATATTGTTAATTACTTTTGTTGCTATCCTTTTATTTGTAAGTCTGCAAAACCCTTCTATCAAAGGTCTTAATATGACCACAATTAATGGCAAGACAATTACTTCAGAACAGCTGCTGGGTAAAGTCACACTTATTAATTTTTGGGCTACTGATTGCCCAGGTTGTATCAATGAAATGCCTGACCTAGTTAAAACCTATAATCAATATAAAGATCAAGGCTTGGAGGTCATTGCTGTGGCAATGTTCTATGATCCCCCAAGTCGTGTTATTAGCTTTACTAAAAACAATAATCTTCCATTTCCCGTCGTACTCGATAGTAATAAAGAAATTATGAGTAAGTTTAACAATATCAAGCTCACCCCAACGTCAATCGTTCTTGATAAAAATGGCTATGTGATAAACACCATTGTTGGGGAAATTGATTTTGACGACTTTAATAAAACCCTTACAAAAGTTCTTAATTAATTTATTTTTGGTTTTTAATAAGTCTCTCAATATCCTTAATAGTTCCCATAGGATTAGCATCTGACTTATATTTCATCATCAAAAAGCCAAATGGGTCAATCAAGTACGTCCCACGCCTATCAAATCTCGGATAATCTTCAAATTTTTTAATAAGCCCTTCATAGCTTTTACTTTTAGGATCAATATATTTCTGCCCACTAAATACATCAGAAAATTTTTCCCAAGACTGAACTTTCCTTGAAACCAAAAGGCGATCAACCTGATCCCTATCCTTCCCCAAAGCAAGTCTAATTTGCCTTACTTGATATAATTTGTCTTCACAAAATTGATTGCATTCTGAATCGACAAAAAAAACCAATGTCCATTTCTCATTTATTGATGAGATTGCACCATTCTTAATATCGTAAACTTCCAATTCTCCCAATGGGATAACTGGGGAAATAATTTCTCCCTTCTGAGTGCCTCCATCTTCTTTTTTAAAGTCAGTAAAGAATACTAAGTACCAACTTACTAAAATAGGTATCATAAATATTGAAGCGACCCCTAAAAGGACCAGCCTCGCCCTTAACTTTTTATTTACCATTTGATTTCCTTGTCAGACTAAGTCTTATGAAAATAATTAATAGAGTAATGGCAAATGCAAACCATTGAAAAGCATAACCATAATTTTTTTGTGAGTCGGGTGCTGGTAATTTAAAAATTCCATATAACTCCTTATCAATAATTGGATCTAAATAGATCATATAAGGCATTACATTTGCTGAAAAAAAATAGTTTAACTCTAATATATCAAGCCTTTGAAACCTAAAAATTTGCGAATTGAGCGTCTCAATATTGTTTTTACCTAACTTTATTCCACTTACCGGAAAACCTGCGACATGACCCAAAAGCAACCTTTCTCCAACAATCTCATTAATAATAGGTAGCATCTCTCGGTTTTTTAAGTTTGGGTGCCAGCCTCTATTAACTAACACTATAGAGTCTGAGCCTTTAATTTTAAAGGGCGTAATAATATTAAAGCCAGCAATTTGATTAAATATTTGATTATCTAGGATAATATTTTGTTTATTTATAAAAGAGCCTTCAAACTCAACTTTTCTCCACAAAAGGTTTGATTTTTCATCAAGCACATTAAATTTATCAAGAACGATAGGCGCTTCTTGTTGTCTATCGGTATAATTTGTATTTATATTATTCTTTTGATCGGCTCTATCAATTTGCCAGAATCCTAAGATAATAAATCCACAGAATGTTATTACAAACATTGATGTAGGAAATAGTTTAAATTTAAATTTATAGTTTTTTAAAAGCACATTTATCCTTGGGAGATTATTTTGGAAGCCGCATCTATATATAAATACATCGTTATTCTTCTTCTTGTATTAATTTTACTTTCCCTTACAAAAGGTTTACATTTCTTAATTAAGGATGACGATAAATCTTTTAATATGGTCAAGTCTTTAACCGTAAGAATTGTCTTATCTATTTTATTGTTTATCTTATTGTTTTTTGGCTTTTACATGGGCTGGTTATCCCCAAACCATACATAAAAAAAGGCTACCTACTGATAACCTTTTTTTCTCAATTACTTCTTAAATCCAATATACGAAAATAAATAAACCAAGCCACACGACATCAACAAAGTGCCAGTACCAGGCAACTGCTTCAAATGCAAAATGATCTTTTTTGCTAAAATGTCCTTTTAGTGATCTGTACAAAATAATAGCTAACATTAATGCGCCCATACTTACATGGAAACCATGGAACCCAGTCAACAAATAAAATGTTGATCCATAAATCCCACCTTTCAATGTTAAATCAAGCGCTTGATGAGCATGAACGTACTCATAAATTTGAAATCCGAGAAAAACAATACCTAAAAGTACTGTCGCAGCTAACCATGTACAAAGTTGTTTATTATTATTTTTTTGTAACGCCCAGTGAGCTAATGTGACCGTTACGCCACTTGATAAAAGCAATGTTGTATTTAGTGCAGGCACCCCGAATGCTGGTATCACACCAGTGTATTCAGTGTACCTTGATGGATCTGGCATTACATTCATAGGCCACGCAGCTTGAAATGCTGGCCATAAAAATTCATGGGTTCCATTATGACCTCCATTACCTTCTCCACTTAACCAGGGAATAGAGAACTCTCTTGCGTAATATAAAGCCCCAAAAAATGCTGCAAAGAACATGACCTCAGAGACGATAAACCAACCCATACCCATCCTGAAACTCACGTCAACCTGCTTACTGTATTTTCCAGCTAGACTTTCTTTTATAACATCTTTGAACCAACCATAAAACATGTAAGCTACTAAAGCTAGGCCAACAAAAAGTATATGCTTACCAAAACTTCCATCGTTAAACCAAACAGCACCCCCTAAAAAGGTGGTAAAAATCGCCAATGTTGCAATTATTGGCCACTTACTGCCATCTGGTACATAGTAAACCTCTTGAGATGCCATAATTTTTTCCTGTTTTTGTTTATTAAATAATTTATTAGTTAACTGCTACTTTTTTTGCCCTAAAAAATGTGTAAGACAAGGTTAAAGCAGTAACATCCTCTGGTAAATCTTTATCAACTTCAAACCTTACAACCATTTCTTTTACTTCACCAGGTTTTAGTAATTGGTTTATAAAACAAAAGCATTCAGCTTTTTTAAAATATAATGATGCAATCTGAGGGGAGACACTTGGTATGGCCTGTCCTGTCACATTCCCATTATATAAATTCTCAACAACATATGTCGCTTCATAAAATTTGCCTGGGTGCACTTTCATCGTCTTAACATTTGATTTCAATTTCCAAGGCAGATCACCATTAATATTTGAATCAAACCTTATTTTCACAATACGATCAGTTTTATATTCTTCTTTTACTTCACTTTCTACAACACGAATTGTTTTGCCATTTAACCCAGTAATTTTACAAAAAACGTCATACAAAGGGACCATAGCATAACCAAAACCAAACATAAGCACTGTTACTATAAACAGCGTGATGACCGTTTTTTTTGTTCCCTTATTAGTCATTAATAGCAAACACTAAAACAAATAAGCCATAAAAAGAACAGGCCATTATCCCTAGGATAATGGCTAGTCGCTTATTTTTTTTATTAATCTTTGCCTTCGTATTAGACGATTTCATTAACCGTTTTCAAGCATTTCTTTTCTAATTTTAGGCGGTGTTTCAAAGGTATGGAAAGGTGCTGGTGAAGGTACTGTCCATTCAAGACCTCTTGCTCCCTCCCAAGATTTTGCTTTCGATTTTTTACCCCCCAATGCACATTTAATAACAATGTAGACAAATAGTAGCTGTGTGAGGCCATAAGCAAAGCCGCCGATACTTGATATCATATTAAAGTCAGCAAACTGAATATTGTAATCCGGTATTCTTCTTGGCATACCTGCGAGCCCTAAGAAGTGCTGAGGGAAGAAAAGGACATTAGCTGCTATGGTAGAAAGCCAAAAATGTATTTTCCCTAGTCTTTCGTCATACATATACCCGGTCCATTTTGGTAACCAATAGTAGACTGCTGCCATCAAAGCAAACACAGCTCCTGTGAGTAAAACATAATGAAAGTGAGCCACAACAAAATATGTATCGTGATACTGAAAATCAACTGGAGTGATACCAAGCATCAAGCCTGAAAACCCACCAATAGTGAATAAAATTACGAAAGCTATTGCAAAGAGCATAGGTGTCTCAAAAGTCATTGCCCCTTTCCACATCGTTGCAACCCAATTAAACACTTTCACTCCTGTGGGAACAGCAATTAACATTGTTGCATACATAAAGAACAACTCTCCTTTAATTGGGAGACCAACAGTAAACATATGATGCGCCCAAACAAAGAATGAAAGAATTGCTATCGAGGCTGTCGCATAAACCATTGAGGCATAACCAAATAATGGTTTTCTTGAGAATGTTGGGATAATTGAAGAAACTATTCCAAAAGCTGGTAATGCTAGGATATATACCTCAGGGTGTCCAAAGAACCAGAAAATATGTTGAAACAGTACAGGATCTCCACCCCCTGCAGCGTTAAAGAAACTCGTTCCAAAGTATTTATCTGTAAGAAGCATTGTTACTGCCCCTGCTAAAACTGGTAACGAAGCAATTAGTAGGAATGATGTAATCACCCATGTCCAAACAAATAGAGGCATTTGCATCAATGACATACCAGGTGCTCTCATATTAAATACTGTTGCAATAATATTAATGGCCCCCATTATTGATGAGATGCCTAAAAAGTGGATAGCAAATATAAGAAATGGGAAAGCTTCTCCTGTTTGAAGTACCAATGGTGGATACATTGTCCATCCACCTGCAGGTCCCCCGCCTTGCATAAATATTGTGCTTAAGAGCAACGCAAATGCAAATGGGAGAATCCAAAAGCTCATATTATTCATTCTAGGTAGAGCCATATCTGGTGCACCAATCATCAAAGGTATCATCCAGTTTGCGAGGCCTACGCCTGCCGGCATAACGGCACCAAAAATCATCACTAACGCATGAATGGTGACCATAGAATTATAAAACTGAGGATCCACAAATTGTAATCCAGGTTGGAATAATTCAGCGCGAATAATCATAGCCATACCTCCACCAACAAAAAACATTGTAAGCGCAAATATCAAGTAAAGCGTACCTATGTCCTTATGGTTAGTCGAGAAAAACCAACGTTTCAATCCGGTTGGCTTGTGATCATGATCATGATGTGTGTCTTGTGCTAATGTACTCATAATTGCTTCCTAAATTAAAATTTTAAAGATTATTTTGTTTGATTCTTTCTTGCTTCAGCTACTTCTTTTGGTTGAATAAGGTCACCCGTATTATTTCCCCATGCATTTCTCTCATATGTCGTAACGGTTGCAATTTCAACATCAGAGAGTTGGTCGCCAAATTTTGGCATCAAATTTTTACCATAAATGATTCTGTACAGGTGCTCAAGCGTATTTTCTTTTTTTAAAGCAATTTCACTTCCAGCCAAGGCAGGAAAAGCGCCTGGTACACCTTGACCATTGGCTTGGTGGCACATCAAGCATTGTTTTTTATATACTTTCTCGCCTTCTGCCATCGACTCGTCCATCGTTAAGGTTTTATTTTGTGATTCTAATGCAGCAAGTTTTAACGCTTTTTTATCATCAATCCATGCTTCATAATCTTCCATTGACACCGCTTTCACAACAATAGGCATGTAGCCATGTCCTTTACCGCATATTTCAGTACAGTTACCGCGGTAGGTACCAGCTTTCTCAATGATTGCCCAGTTATCATTAATAAATCCGGGAATGGCATCACGTTTCCAACCAAGATCAGGAACCCACCACGCGTGGATGACATCCTCAGCCGTTGTTAAAATTCTTAATTTTGTATTAATTGGTACAACAAGTGGTTCATCAACATCTAGAAGATAATTTTCATGTTCCATTGGATTTAGTCCAGAGTCTCTTTGTCCGACTTCCTGGCTTTTTGTATCTAAGGAGCTGTAGAGCGTAATATCTTCATCAAGGTAGTCATATTTCCATTTCCACTGAATACCTGTGGCCTTAATGGTTATCTTTGCTTCGGAAGTATCGTCCATTTTTATAAGTAACTTTGTTGCTGGAATGGCCAGCGCAATAATTATTACTGTCGGAACGATCGTCCATATGATTTCAACGGTTGTGCTATGAGAAAATTTAGACGCCTTAACTCCCTTAGATTTTCTATGGTGAAAAATTGACCAAAACATAACGCTAAACACCAAAATTCCAATAATAGTTACGACCCACAGAGTCACCATGTGCATGTCATAAATTTCTCTACTGATGGGAGTAACTCCCTTGGTCAAATTCAGATCCCAATCAGCTATAGCTGAGATAGGGAGCAGAAGTATAAGGGCAAGAAACTTTTGATAAACTGATTTCAATTTGAATTACCTTTAAATTAAATTAATAAATATTCATAAAACTGTATTGCTCAAAATTAATGACCCAATAGTAGCCATATAAATTCAAACAAAATAAATAATATGGGAAATATTAACTCAGATTTTTTCTGATTATGTTAACAAATTGTAACAATTTTATCAGCAAAAAAAAAGTATTTCAATTACCAAATACATTTTTTTTAGTCTTTTTCTTCAATTAATTTGATTCTTTTCTTTGTAAGAGGTGAATAAATTAAATATAAACCCCTCTATGAAAGCTTCTTTAATAGATCAAATAATTCTTTTCTGTTCTCCTCATTAACCTTTCTTCCAATAAAAGTTTTTTTACCTGATCTTGATATATAAATCTCTGAATGCTTTAAATTGGTTGGAGGAGTAAAATAAAATTTCGCCCACTCTTTAACAAATTTAATAGTATTAATTTTCTTTCCTTCGACGAATGAGATTTCTATTTCTGTTGGACTTATAGTGATCTTCTCATAAAATGTGCTCTTTAAAGCCGTTATGTATAATGCGTACCCTAAAAATATTGTTTCGATACCATAAAATGGAATTGCCAAATAAAGATTTATATAACTTAAAACAATCGCAATGATTAGGACTAAAATAACAAAACAAAAATATATTTTTTTAATTAAAGACCATGACATTGCAGGATTAGGTCGAATAATGATCTCATGTGTCTCTGGTTTAATTGGTTTATGTTCAATCATGATTAAATTTTTAACTATTATTGGTGCCGAGAGAGAGAATCGAACTCTCACGCTGTTGCCAGCGCGGGATTTTGAATCCCGTGCGTCTACCAGTTCCGCCATCCCGGCTAAAAGCCGTAAGTATATCAACCAATGACGCTTATGGAAATCGATGATTTTGATTACGAACTCCCTACAAACTTAATTGCTCAGCAACCTCCAAAAGTTCGTGGTGATAGCAAATTACTAATTGTAAATCCAAACAAAAATAGCAACATAGATAGTCATTGTAAAAATTTTTATGACTATCTATCTCCCAATGATCTTCTAATATTTAATGATACCAAAGTAATTAAGGCTAGATTATTTGGAGAAAAAGCTACGGGAGGGAAGGTTGAGCTTTTAATAGAAAACATCATAAGTTCTAATCATGCACTTGCCATGATTAAAACTTCAAAAAAAGTACAAATTGGCCTAAAAATATTTATTACTAAATCTATTTTTTTGGAAGTAATAGAACTTAATGAAAAATTATTCCAAGTTAAATTATTTGAATCAAACTTCACAAGCTTGCTTGAGGAGTTTGGTCATGTCCCATTACCTCCTTATATAGATAGGAAAGATGAAGCAGGGGATTTAGAAAGATACCAAACTACGTTTGCTAAGAATTTAGGTGCAGTCGCAGCGCCAACGGCTGGGCTCCACTTCACAGAAAATGATTTCTTAAGATTTAAACGACATAAAATTAAATATAACTTTTTAACCCTTCATGTAGGTTCTGGAACATTCCAACCTGTCAAAACTAAAAATATTTTTGATCATCAAATGCATTATGAATATTTTAATATTTCTGAACAGCTAAAAGACCAAATTCTAAAAACTAAGGGGGTAGGGGGACGTATTATTGCGATTGGAACAACGTGCATGCGAGCACTTGAAGCTTCATTTATTGATAATGAAATTAGAACTGGCAATCAAAAAACTAATATATTTATAACTCCTGGATATCAATTTAATATTGTTGACAGTTTATTCACTAATTTTCACCTTCCAAAAAGCACACTTCTTATGCTAGTGTCTGCTTTTGCTGGCTATGAATTTACAAAAAAAATATATAATCATGCTATTAATAATAAATACCGGTTCTTTAGCTATGGTGATGCCATATTTATTGAACAAAAAAAGCTTAAAGTAGACTTATAAATATAAATTAAATTAAACTGGATATAAATAAAATGAAAAAAACGTTGCTCATATTGTTAACAACCATCACAGTCTTTGTAGGAAATTTAAATGCTGAGATTAAAGAGCAAGCAGAGCTTGTTTTTAAGATTCCCCTTAAAAAAGAACCAACCACGAGACCCCAAACGCTCGCCTACATTCCAGTAGAAAAAAAATATTACATAGCTGATGGTGGGTTAGCGCCTATGGGCTCTAATAGCCAGGCGCCAATATCGAAATCTTTGATACATACTTATGATGAAAAGGGTAACTATATTGAATCAACCCGCTCAGGATTTGATAACCGATCAATTTATTTCAACACCAAAAAAGCTGAACTGGAAACCATTACATACAATGTATCAGCTCAAGCCGGATTTGCTCCTATGACGGGAATCTATACTTTAGAGCTTGATGATGAGGGTTTATTGACAGGCAAGTCAAACGATATCATTAATACAGTTTTTGCTTTTGAAACCTCTGGCACAATGCCATCTTTTGACGGAAAAAATAATCTATATTTCGCTAAACAAGAAAAATCTAACAAAGTCGTCGTAGTTGATGCACAAGAATTCACCGCTAAAAAAACAATAGAACTTGATTTTAAAACACCTGAAGTTCAACACCACGATGTTGCAAGTCATTTTATTGCTTTCACAGACGTTAAAGATAACGAGTTAATTTTACTTGATGTAGAAAATAAACGATTTTTAGTTTATGACACCGAAGGGAAATACAAAGGAGAAAGCAAGTTGCCCAAAGATTTGAAGTTACGTTCAAAAAATTATTTTAATGGGCTAGGCTACACACTTAACGGATATTACTTTGTTTATATTGATTCAGAAGGTGAATTTGGCACTTACCATGCATACAAAGTGCTGGACTAACTAGTTCCTGAGTTTATCTAACAACACATCACGATTAATTATTGTTGAGTCTTGCTCACTTCTCTTTTTATATTCATATTTGTTCTCAGATATGGTTTTATCGCCCACAGTGACCCTGTGAGGTATGCCGATTAAATCGGCTTCACTAAACATCACTCCAGGGCGCAGGCCTCTGTCGTCTAACAAGACATCAAAGCCTTGATTAATTAAGTCATCATAAAGTTTATCTGCGTAGCTTCTCACTTCAGTATTTTTATCATATCCAATTGGCGTAATAATCACTTCAAAAGGTGCAATGGATGAAGGAAAGATGATGCCGTTCTCATCGTGGCTTTGTTCAATTGTCGCTGCTATAATTCTTGAGACACCAATCCCATAACAACCCATAATGACTGGTTGTGATGTACCATCCTCTGCGATAAAGTTAGCAGACATTTTTTCGGAATATTTTGTCCCTAATTGAAAGATATGACCAACTTCAATTCCCCGACATGTTTTAAATTTATCAATATTAGGATTATCTTTTGCTAACTCGATATTCGCAGCATAATCAGAATGTTCATCATAGACAAGAACGTCTTCGCCAGACTCTGCTAAAACATGAAACTCGTGAGATGCATCTCCTCCGATAGCTCCATTATCTGCTGATACAGCTCTAAACTTTAATCCTATCCGGTTAAATATGTTCCCATATGCTTTAAACATTTTTTGATAGGTTTCTTTGAGGCAATCAAAATTAGTATGGAATGAATATGAATCTTTCATTAAAAATTCTCTTGCTCTCATAACACCAAATCTTGGTCGTATCTCATCTCTAAATTTCATTTGAATTTGGTAAAAATTGATAGGCAGTTGTTTATAACTATTGATTTCTTTCCTTATAATGTCTGTTATCACCTCTTCATGTGTAGGTCCAAAACAAAACTCTTTCTCATGCCTATCTTTAATTTTTAACATTTGTGGGCCAAACTCTTCCCAACGTTCCGACTCCTTCCATAAGTCAGCGGGCTGAATTGCAGGCATTAAAAGCTCAATACAATCTGCCTTATTCAGCTCATCCCTTATGATCATTTCGATTTTTTTTAATACTCTAAGGCCTAAGGGCATAATTGTATAAAGACCAGATCCAAGCAATCGAATCATACCCGCCCTCACTAGTAACTGATGACTTAAAAGTTCCGCCTCTGCCGGAGATTCTTTTCTTGTTGCAATATAAAATTTTGATGCTCGCATTTTTTAATTATTTTCCTTCATTTCATCACTTAATAATGATTGGATATCATGCCATAACTTCTTCTTCTTATCAGGATTTACCAACATTTCATCTAGAGATGGTAATGATTTAATACTTGCATCGAAATCATTTAACTCCATTGGGTAATTACTCCCTAACAAGAATATGTGAAGTATTGAGTTCTTCTTTAATACTGCATCAACCTCCCCTTCTTCTATATTTCTTAAGTATTTTGAATTTTCTGAAATGGAATTTATATAAATATGAACATTCTTAAATAATTCTTTTTCATCAGCTCTTAACTTATCAAGCTCAGGGACCATGATAGACATATTTAATTCTTTAAAAAAATATAAGCCTATGTTAAATGAAGCATGTTTAATTTTTTTTGGCCTTATTTTATTCAGCCAAATTGGAAGTAAATTTAGTTCCTCATATGCAACTTTTTTATCTATCATAATTATTTATAAGCTTAAAGCCATTAAAATCGCATCTTCATTTCCATCCGATGTCTTGTAATAGTTAGGTCGAATTCCAACCTCATTGAAACCTTTTTTTTCATATAGTAGGATAGCATTTTTATTTGATCTCCTAACCTCTAAAAATAGATTCGATGTTTTTCTTTCTATACATTTTTTGATTAGGTGGCTAATCATTGTTTTACCAAAACCTTGCCTATGAAGATGTTTACTGACAGTGATATTTAAGAGTTCGCATTCATCAGATGCAAAGCTTGCAATATAATACCCCGTAATTAATTCGTCATTTTTTAACACTTGAAATAGATTGCCAGCACTTATAGAATCAAGAAAATTTGTTTTTGACCATGGAGAAATATGGCAATCCGCTTCAATCGAAACAATTTTTTTAATATCACTCAACTCTACATTTTTAAAGTTAGTTTTTTGTTTCTTTGTCTTTAAGATCAATTTTTCTTTCACTGATAGTTTTTGCAACCTTATTCCTAATGTAAATTGGCGCAGCATTTTTAAGATTAAAATTATCATCTAGTCTTTTGGTGCCTAATTGAGCAATTGCGCCAGCTAAAGGGTATTCATTTTCATCAATTATAATTTTTTGGGCTTGGTATTTCTCAATAAGAATTTTTTTATATTCAAAAACACCTGACCCAACGATAACTCCCTCCTCACACTTTAGATTAGGTAAATTGCTTGGCTCAAAAACACCGCAATCAATAATTGAAATAAACTCACCATTAACTCTCTTATATGCACCCATATAGACTTCTCCCATCCGAGCATCTACGCAGGGTATAACGACATCTTTATCTACTTTTTTTGCTATGGCCTCTAGATTATTAATACCTACAATAGGTAAATTATGGGCATATGCAATACCGTATGCCACCCCCGCAGCAATTCTAACTCCTGTAAATGCACCAGGACCTGCACCAAAGGTTACACCGCTAAGGCTACTAAAATTAATATCACTTTTATCCATTAAATTTTTTAGTAAAGGTATGATATTTTCAGAATGTTTTTTATCGGATGAATATGACTCCTCTATTAGAGTGTCATCTTTTAGCAAAGCAATAGATAAAAGCTGACTAGAAGTATCGATTGATAAAATGTTCATTCTAACTCTTCCAAAAAATTGATAACTGCAGATTCGTTCCTTGTTCTTTTGAAAGCAGGAAGGCTTTTCCAAATCTTAATACCGTATGACTTTTCAATAAGTCTTTTATCACAAATCACCATAACTCCTTTATCGTGATCATCCCTAATAAGCCTACCCACCCCTTGCTTAAGTTTAATAATCGCTTCAGGTAATTGCATTGACATGAATGCATTTATCCCCTCATCAGATAATAATTTAATTTTAGATTCAAAGACAGGATCTCCTGGAGATTGAAAGGGTAGCTTATCAATTATAACCAAACTTAATGCTGGCCCCCTTACATCGATACCCTCCCAAAAACTTAATGACCCAATTAAAACTGCATTTCCGTGTTTTTTGAATTGATGTAATAGATCACTTTTAGGTCCTTCACCTTGAGTAATTACTGGGTAATCAATTTCATTTTTTTTGAGTTCATCTTTTAATAAAGCACCAATTTCTTGCATTGATTTTAAACTTGTAGCCAAAATGAATGCTCTTCCTTTTGATGCTTTTATAAGGGGGAGTACCTTTTTAACTAAAACTAAATTAAATAATTCATCTTTTGGATCAGGGATTTCTTTTGGCACATATAAGAATGCATTTTCATTATAATTAAATGGGCTCTGCAAATATTGGGTCTTTGCTTTTTCAAGTCCAAGTAATTTTGTAAAGTGGTCAAAGCTTCCGTTAATTGATAAAGTTGCCGAAGTAAATATCCACGCACTATCACTTTTCTTTTGAAATTTATTAAATTGCTCAGCGATACTTATCGGCGTTTCATTGAATTGAATTGTCCTAGCAAAAACCTCTAACCAATAAATATTATTTTGATTATCTTTTTTAAGCCACGAATCAAATTTTATATTTAGCTCAGTAGATCTTTCATACAACTTTTGAAATTCTGCATTCTCCTCAGAATGTTTTGATAAAGTAATTCCTAATAATGTTAATTTTTTAATTAATGACGAATAAGTTTCTTTGAAATTTTCATAGTCTTTAAGATTATTTATATTTAATCTGGTTGAGGTTGGGCTGATTATTTTCTTCAATTCAAAAATATTTTCTTGTAAGTCTTTAGATAAAGCATCTAAAATCTGGATAGTGTCTGGGTATTTTATTAACCCTTGTTGGCAGTCTTGGATTAAGTTAGATATTTGACTGGAAGAAATGAATTGGCCCAAGAAAAAAGATGCTACTAGAGGGACTTGGTGGGCCTCATCAAAAATAATAGTATTTGCCTTAGGGAGAATCTCCGATAATTCTTCATCTTTAAGGACAAAATCAGCAAAAAATAAATGATGATTTACGATTAGTACCTCTGACTCTAGTGCTTCTTTGCGTGCCTTTACAACAAAACACTCCTTATAAAATTCACAATCTTGACCTAAGCAATTTTCCTTTGTCGAGGTGACCATTGGCCATATAGTTGAAGTCTCTGGTATTTGACTTATTTCAGACACTTCACCTGAATCGGTATTATCTGAAAAAGCCTTTATCAAATGTAAATGTTTAGCATCCTCTTTGTTATAAAACATGCCCTCCTGATTTGTATTTTCCATCCTTAGTTTACAAATATAGTTTCCTCTGCCCTTGAGGATGTTGACCTTCACGGATATCTTAAGAGCCTCTCTTATTTTAGGAATATCGTTAAAAAAAAGTTGATCTTGTAAGTTCTTCGTAGCGGTCGAAATAACAACCCTGCCTCCCTTTAAAAGTGCAGGGTATAAATATGCAAAGGTTTTACCAACACCCGTTCCAGCTTCTACGACTAACGAAGATTTATCCTCAATCGAATCACTAATTGATTTTGCCATTTCAACTTGCTCAGCCCTTACTTGGTAATTTTCAAGGGAATTATTTAATGGGCCATTGGGGCTAAAAAAATCGTCAGTTGTAGAATTTTGATGGTCAGGCATAGTTTTTTAAGATTAACTCACATGGAACTTAATTTCATAAATATATGTCACTTTAGTATAAATATAGAATTATTTATCTATAAAGTATTTATGCATTATTATGTTAATAATTCTTAGCTACTCTTTTATAAAAATCAAAAAAGGTTCATTTAGATGCGTTCAAAATTTGAAAAGTTCTCACTCATAATTAGCGGTGCAATTATTGGTATTTTATTTACATTTAATTTCCCTGTATTTGCTGATAAGGATAACCCAAATAATTTACCAATTGACAAGCTTAGAACATTTGCTGAAGTATTTGGTAAGATTAAAACAGATTATGTAGACCAAATTGGAGATCCAGAATTACTTGACGAGGCGCTCAAAGGGATGATGTCTGGTTTGGACCCACATTCTGTTTACCTAGATAAGGATAAATATAAAGATTTATCGCAAGGTACGGCAGGTGAATTTGGGGGTCTAGGGATCGAGGTTGGAATGAAAGATGGATTCGTAGAGGTTATCACGCCTATTGAAGATACGCCGGCATACAATGCTGGGTTAAAAAGTGGTGATTTAATTATTAAACTTGATGATACTTTGGTTAAAGGGCTCACCCTTAATGATGCTGTGAAATTGATGAGAGGTAAGCCTGGTACTTCAATTGATATCAGAGTTCTCCGTGAGGATGTTGTAGACCCAATTGATATCAAAATTACCCGTGCCCAGATTAAAACTAAAAGTGTCAAAGCAAAACTTATTGAACCTGACTACGCATATTTGAGGGTAACTCAGTTTCAAGATAGGACAGGGGAAGATCTAGCAAAAGCAATTAAAAAATTAAGGGCTGAGAATAAACATGCTTTTAATGGAATTATATTAGATATGAGAAATAATCCGGGTGGCTTATTAACCCAAGCGGTATCCGTTTCGGCTGCTTTCCTAGATGATGATGAGTTAGTTGTATATACCGAAGGAAGGGCGCCTGATTCTAAAATGCGCTTAACCACAGCGCCTGAAAATTTCATTCGGCCTGGCGGAGATTTTGAAAAAAATAATTACATAAAATCACTGCCTCAAGATATTAAAGATGTTCCTATGGTAGTCATTATTAATAACGGCTCTGCTTCAGCAGCTGAAATCGTAACCGGAGCACTGAAGGATCATAAAAGAGCGACCATATTAGGTACGCGAAGTTTTGGTAAGGGTTCAGTCCAAAGTATTTTGCCAATGATGAACGGATCAGCGATTAAGTTAACTACGGCTAGATACTTTACGCCAAATGGAACATCCATCCAGGGTAAGGGGATTGAACCAGATATTACGATTAAAGATGGTACAGAATCTCTAGCTTATCGCGAGGAAGATATCCCAGATAGCCTTTCTAACCCGCAGGATAAGGGTAAAAAAGAGGATAAACCTTTAACAAATGGGCCAACACCTGAGCAAAAGGAAGCACTTAAGAATTTCAAACCTATTAAGTTTGGTACGGATGAAGACATACAGTATGTTGAGGCTCTTAAGATACTCAAAGGCATGGGTGATCAAGCTGCAATGTCGAAAAATTAATACAAATGTACATCGATAAATTTATTGATGAAATCGAGGTAGGATTAAAAATATTATTTAGCCCCAGCTCATCAAAGAGACCTAGGCCTGATAAAAAAATTTCAAATGCGGAAAATCTCAGCCCAGAAGTTAAAAAAAAACATGCGAAGTTAATGAGAGTCAATCACTCAGGAGAGATTTGTGCTCAAGCTCTTTACAGGGGGCAATTACTCTTTAATAAAGATAAAGTGATTGAAAAAAGTTTACAAAAGGCAGCTGGTGAAGAAATTGATCATCTAGCTTGGTGTGAGGAAAGAATTGATGAGTTAAGTGGGAAAACTAGCGTACTGAATCCTATTCTTTATTTAGGATCAATTGGAATTGGTGGAATTGCAAGCATCATTGATAAAAAATATAACCTAGGATTTTTAGCTGAGACAGAAAAACAGGTTTCCTCTCATCTTGATAAGCATCTTGATGAACTATCCAAATATGATGTAAAGACAAAAAAAATATTGGAGCAGATGAGATTAGATGAGCACCAACATGAAATATCTGCTAAAGAATTGGGTGCCACCGAACTTCCAAAACCGATAAAAAAAGTTATGGGCATTACATCAAAAATAATGACTACCCTCACCTACAAGATTTAAATAAATGTCACAACTATTTAAAGAAGTCTTAAACGCTCTGCCAGATATTGACCATGTTATTAAAATTAAAATTTATGATGTAGATGGTAATTTTGTCGATGACATTGAAAATTTGCGAGGGAGCCAGGGCTCCTTGAAAGTATATTTTTATTTGTACAAAAATTTCAAAGAAATAAACCTTGAGGCAGCTCAAAAAGGCTTAGAGCTATTTTCGGAGCATACGGCTGAGGCAAAAAAATATCCTGGCAACCATCCAAATATTGATCGTTTAATTGATATTGTGCAAACTAACAAGACTCTTAGAATTGAAATTATTCTTCGCTAATTACAAAATCATGCGTTATCTTGACGCTTTTACCTAACATTATTGAAGCTGAACAATATTTATTAGCTGACAACTCAACTGCTCTTTCGACTGCTTTTTTTTGAAGGTCAATACCTTTAATTAAAAAGTGAATATGGATACTTGTGAAAACCTTTGGTATTGCATCCGCCCTTACCGCCTCAATCTCAGCAATACAACCAGTTATCTGCTGCCTTGATCTTTTTAAGATAGTGACTACATCGAATGAGGTGCAACCGCCCATCCCTATCAACATCATCTCCATGGGCCTCATACCTAAACCCTTTCCCCCAAGTTCTTCAGGGCCATCCAATATAACTTCATGTCCAGATTCAGATTTTCCTTTAAAACTTACATCCTGCATCCATTTTATTTGAGTTTTCAATGTTATTGGATCTCAATGAGTTCAACTTCAAAAATAAGATCTGAGTTTGGTGGAATTACGCTACCTGCACCTCTTGATCCATAACCCATGTCAGATGGAATAACAATTGTCCGGCTTCCGCCTATTTGCATACCGCTTACTCCATTATCCCATCCCTTGATAACCTGCCCAACTCCAAGGACAAAGCTAAATGGCTCTCTTCTATCAACTGAACTATCAAATTTCGTGGTTTTCTCTCCATTCTCATAGAGCCAACCTGTATAGTGTACAGTAACAGTAAGACCTTTTTCTGCCTCTCGACCATCACCTACTTTATTGTCTGTAATAATTAACTCCGTAATTCCTTTTTCTTGCATTTTATCTTTCTCCTGGTTAACAATTTCTATTGCAAATGATAGTGAAGTGAAGCTCATCATTGCGATTAATATAAATATTTTTTTTATCATCTTCTTTTAATCCTCAAATAAACATTTTAAATCGATTCAAATGCCAAATTAATCAAGTCATTCTGAAAGCCATAGGATTTATTTGCTGCATTATCGTTCATTAAAAAAATTAATATTTTTTTATTTTTTTCTTTATCAACTAAATACCCTGCAATTGCACTGACATTTTTTAATGACCCCGTCTTAAAATGACCATTTTTTTTAGCCTTAGATAATGGCATTTTTTTTTCTAATGTACCATCTTCGTTTAAGATTGAGAAAGAAGATAATATTTCCGGCATATAAGGATGCTCATAAATTTTATCCATTATCTCCAGAAGGCTTTCAGCATTTATAGAGGTCTTTCTTGATAAACCTGCCCCATTTTCAATAAAAATATTATTAGTAGCAATGTCATGATTACCCAACCAGTCTAAAACAAAACGATTCACATCATCCTCTGTGGCTTTAATTTTTAAATCCTCTGCCATAACGGTCAACATCAAGTTCCTAGACATTAAGTTTAGGCTATGCTTATTCATGTCGCGAACAAGAACGCCAAGTGGTCTTGATAGATGGCTTGAAAGCAACTCACCTTCAAGCCTCTCATTATCATTGACCCAGTAACCTCCAGAAAAGTCACCCCCATTTTGGACCCATAGATATTTAAAAGCTTCATAAAAATATCTACTATTATCAATGACAGATAAATCAATTTCTTTCTTTAAACATTTATTACTCAAGTAACCTTGAAAAATTATCGTATCGTCCATAATGCTATTGGCTTTTTGATAATCTAGTGCCTGCTTCCATGAGACACAATTTTTTTCACTTACCTTTAAATTATTTTTTATCTTTAAATATTTTAGATCTGGTTGAGCATCAATCTTAACTCTCTTGTCTTGAGGGGTAAATTTAAAATTTATCGTATTTGATTGAATCGAAACTGCATTTGGTAAAACATTATAAGCCCGCATTGGATCATCATCAAAATCAATTACCTCAGGAATTTTACCAAAATAACTTTTATTTAAAATTAAATTTCCCTCTATTTTTTTTATCCCCTTTTTTTGTATCTCCCTTATTAGGGATTCTAAATTATCAATTGAAAAACTAGCATCCCCCCTACCAACAAAAATTATATCCCCTTGAAGAATGTGATCTTTTAACTCTCCCGTATAGTAAAAATCAGATCTCCATTTATAATTAGGCCCCAATTTTTCCAATGCAATAAATGATGTAATTATTTTTATAAGTGACGCTGGGTTAAAATTTTTACTGCCATTGTAAATAATTGCTTTTTTTTGGGGATTGGTTAAATTTTTTACTACAAAACTGTAACTATCCTTTTTAAAATTATATTTACTTATTAATGTCTTGTATGGCTGTGGCATTTCAGCAGAAACAGAAACAGAAACTATGACCAATAAGAAAAAAAATATTTTCAGGGTCATTCTGCTATGTGATTGCATATACAATTGCCTCTCGGGTTATCTTTATCATTTTTTTAGCCTCAGACTCTTTAATGCAGTATGGAGGCATAAAGTAAATAGTGTTGTCTATAGGTCGAATTAATATGCCCTTATTTAAAGAAAATTCGACTACCTTATCAATTGAAATTTTCGAATCTAACTCAAATGCCCAAATCATTCCAATATTCCTGAGATCATTAATAGGAAGGTCTACTAAAGATGAAAAGAGGTGATTAATTTTTTTTGATAATATAAGATTTTTTTTCAGAATATTATTAGACTCAAAAATAGATAAAGTTCCTAATGCTGCACTGCATGCTAGGGGATTTCCTGTATAGCTATGTGAATGCAAGAATCCTTTTTTAATATCATCATCATAGAATGCATTATAAATTTTATCCGAGGTCAAGGTGACAGACATTGGGAGATATCCACCCGTCAATCCTTTAGATAAGCATACAAAATCTGGTTTAATTTTTGCATGCTGATGAGCAAACATTTTTCCTGTTCGCCCAAACCCAACAGCAATTTCATCAGCAATAAGATGTACTTCATACTGGTTACATAATTTCCTTACTCCCTTAAGAAACCTGGCATCGTAAATACCCATTCCTGAAGCACATTGCACCATAGGCTCTATGATTATGCTAGCTGTTGCTTGATGATTTTTTTCAAAAATTTTTGTTAATTTTTCTAATTTTTCATCAAGAAACTCATCAAATGATTGATTATTTTTTTTTAATCTCAAATCTGGTGAATCTGTCTTTATATAATTTTTTATTAAAGCTCCATAGTGTGTTCTGAAAATTGGGACATCAGTGACTGCCAGTGCTCCTAGTGTTTCGCCATGGTAGCTATTTTCTAGATAAATATATTTATTCTTCAAAGGAAATCCTGTTTGGCTCCAATAATGAGAACTCATTTTTAATGCAATTTCTACTGCATTTGCTCCATCGCTCCCATAAGAGCAATGCCCCAGATTAGTCAATTTACTTAACTTTTCTGACAGCTCTATAACTGGTGAATGAGTAAGCCCCGCCAACATCGAATGTTCAAGTGTATTTAGTTGCCTAGTGATATATTTTTTTATTATTTTGTTGTTATGCCCAAATAAATTTACCCACCAAGAGCTAGTAACATCAAGATATTTTTTTCCATCAAAATCATACAGCCAAACCCCCCTCCCTCTTTCAATAGGTATCAGAGGAAGATTTTCATGATGCTTCATTTGTGTACAAGGATGCCAAACAGATTTGAGGCTTCTTTTTATATATTTATTATTTTTCATAGCTTTTATGGCGCAGGGTTCATTGCTTCAAGATGTATGGCATCTATTTCTTGAATGAGTTCATCATCAATAATATTTAATCCGTAAGCTGAAATGTTTTGCTTTAGTTGTTTAATGTTTGTCGCCCCAATAACTGTGCTTGTTACAAACCATTGTGAGTAAACAAAGTTTAAGGCTAAATCAGTTAAGCTTATATTTCTTTTAGTTGCTAATGAATCATATTTTTCTATTGCCTTCCTTACACCACTCTTATTATATCTTTGAGCATAGCCTGGAAAGAGATTTACTCGTCCAGCTGCCATCGGATCTTTAATATACTTCCCGCTTAGGTGGCCAAATCCTAATGGAGAGTATGAGAAAAATGATAATTTCTCTCTAAAGAATATCTCAGTCATGCCTAGCTCAACGATTCTATTAATCAAGCTATAGCTATTTTGCAGCGTACAGACTAGAGGTAAATTTTTAATTTTTGCGAGCCTTATAAATTCCATCAACCCCCAAGGCCACTCATTTGATAAAGCAAAATATCTCACCTTTCCTGCTTTAATCAAATACTCGATGCTTAATAACTGCTCTTCTATTGATACCCAGTTAATTTTTTTTTCATTCAAATAATCGTCATTTGGATCAAATTTATAACCACCAAACATAGGAACATTTCTCTCTGGCCAATGAAGATACAAAAGATCAACATAGTCTGTTTTTAGTCTTTTTAAAGAATCATTAACAGCCTCATTAATATTTTCTCTATCAAGTGATTTAGGCCCTCCCCTAATCCAATCAATGGACCTCCTAGGCCCTGCAATCTTTGTGGAGATAATAAAGTCTTCTCTTTTTTTCCCTTCAAGCCAATTTCCAATAATTTCTTCTGTTCGATGACATGTATTCGCTTTTGGAGGAACGGGGTACATCTCTGCGACATCAATGCTGTTGATTCCTTTTGATACGGCATAATCTAGCTGCTCAAAAGCATCACTTTGCGTATTCTGGTCACCAAAAGTCATCGTTCCTAGTGTAATTGGAGATACTTTAAGCTCGGTTTGACCAACATTTCTGTAGTGATTTTTTGTAAACATAAGAATTAAATTATAAATTAAATTTAACGAAGACTTGAAATTTGTGGTGTTCGTCCCTATTATTAGCACTCTATTTATTAGAGTGCTAGTTTTTGGTCACAAACTAAATCTAAATAACTTTTTAACAAAGAATACACTACTAGGAGAACTTATATATGAAAATTCGTCCTTTACACGATCGCATAATAGTAAGGCGGAAAGAAGAAGAACGTACCACTGCATCAGGAATTGTAATTCCAGAAAGTGCGTCAGCTGAAAAACCTGATCAAGGTGTCATTGAAGCAGTTGGAAACGGAAAATTACTTGAAGACGGTAACGTCAGAAAACTTGACGTAAAAGTTGGTGATAAAGTACTTTTCGGCAAATATGCTGGACAAGCCGTAACAGTTGATGGTGATGAACTCCTTGTTATGAAGGAAGAAGACGTAATGGGAATCATTGAGTAAAAATTTAAAAAACATATAAATTTGGAGAAAATATAAATGGCAGCTAAAGATGTAAGATTTGGTGACGAGGTTCGCCAAAAAATGGTAGTAGGTGTAAACACACTTGCAAATGCAGTTAAAGTAACCCTTGGACCTAAGGGTAAAAATGTAGTGCTTGAAAGGTCATTCGGTGCCCCAACAATAACAAAAGATGGTGTCTCGGTAGCTAAAGAAATTGAGTTGCACGACAAATTTGAAAATATGGGTGCTCAAATGGTAAAAGAAGTGGCTTCAAAAACATCAGATAATGCGGGTGATGGAACCACAACAGCTACAGTTCTTGCTCAAGCAATTATCCGAGAAGGAATGAAATCTGTTGCTGCAGGAATGAATCCAATGGATTTAAAAAGAGGAATAGATAAGGCAGTAGAAGCAGGTGTTAGTGAGCTTCATAAGCTGAGTAAACCTTGTAATACAAGCAAAGAAATAACTCAGGTCGGTTCTATTTCTGCGAATTCAGATGAATCAGTTGGTAAGATAATTGCTGACGCAATGGATAAAGTCGGTAAAGAAGGTGTAATCACTGTTGAGGATGGATCTGGCCTTTCTAACGAATTAGATGTGGTAGAGGGTATGCAATTTGATAGAGGTTATCTATCGCCTTACTTCATTAACAACAATGAAAAACAAATCGCACTTCTTGAAGATCCTTATATTCTTTTACATGATAAAAAAATATCAAGTATTAAAGACTTATTACCTGTTTTAGAACAGGTTGCAAAAGCAAGCAAACCACTTTTAATTATTGCTGAAGAGCTTGAGGGTGAAGCCCTTGCTACATTAGTGGTAAATAATATCCGTGGCACTATCAAGGCTGTAGCTGTCAAAGCACCAGGTTTTGGTGATAGAAGAAAAGCTATGCTTGAAGATATCGCAATTCTTACAGGAGGTACAGTGATCTCAGATGAGGTTGGCTTAACTCTTGAAGGCGTTAAGATTGAAGACCTTGGACAAGCAAAGAAAATTGAAGTAGGAAAGGAAGATACCATTATTATTGATGGAGCAGCATCCGCTGCTAATATCAAATCGCGAATTGATTTAATTAAAGTTCAAATGGAAGAATCTACCAGTGATTATGATAAAGAGAAGCTTCAAGAACGTGTTGCTAAACTTTCAGGTGGTGTTGCAGTCATTAAGGTTGGCGCAACAACTGAAATTGAAATGAAAGAGAAGAAAGCTCGAGTTGAAGATGCATTACATTCTACAAGAGCAGCTGTTGAAGAAGGTATTGTTGCTGGTGGCGGTGTTGCTCTAATTAGAGTGAAAGAGGCTATTAGCAAAGTTAAAGGGAGTAATTCTGATCAAGAAGCTGGTATCAATATAGTTCTAAGAGCTATTGAAGATCCTTTGAGACAGATTGTTTCAAATGCTGGTATAGAGTCTTCAGTTGTAGTCAATAATGTAATTTCTGGAAAAGGTAATTACGGATTTAATGCAGCTAATGAGACATATGGTGACATGGTTGAGATGGGTGTTCTAGATCCAACAAAAGTAACTAGGTCAGCACTTCAAAATGCTGCTTCGGTTGCTGGACTCATGTTAACAACAGAATGTATGATTGCCGATTCACCAAAGGAAGAAGCTCCTGCAGCTGGTGCACCAGATATGGGTGGTATGGGTGGTATGGGTGGTATGGGTGGTATGGGTGGTATGGGTGGCATGATGTAGTTTTAAAATACTACGTTGGAATAAATAAAAAGGGCCTCTTAATCGAGGTCTTTTTTTATAAATTACTAAAAAATAACTAACAAAAAAAAATTACTGTAGCATATGTTTTTATGAATTTAACAACAATATCTAAAGCTATTTATGCAGATTTAAATGAAAAACAAACGGAAGCTGTAATGCTTCAAAGTCAATCAGCGCTTGTTCTTGCCGGGGCTGGCAGCGGAAAAACTAGAGTTCTAACATCTAGAATTTCTTGGTTAATTGAAAATCAGCTAGCAAGTCCAGGAGCCATTCTGGCTGTTACGTTCACTAACAAAGCCGCAAAAGAAATGCTGACTAGAATTTCGACACAATTACCAATCAATATAAGAGGTATGTGGGTAGGTACTTTTCATGGATTGTGCAATCGCTTTTTACGTAAGCATCACGTGGATGCGAATTTACCTGAAACCTTCCAAATCCTTGATAGTGCAGATCAAAAATCAGCGATTAAACGAGTAATGAAAACTATGGGTATTGATGAAGACTTGATTTCCTCAAAAGAGGCGATGTACTTTATTAATAACAATAAAGAAGAAGGTATTCGATCCCAACAGTTTAAAGCCTACGATGATGTGTCTAAAAAACTCAATTCTATTTATGCAGCCTACGATGATCAATGCCAGAAAGAAGGTGTAGTTGATTTTGCAGAACTTATGTTACGTTGCCTTGAGTTATTCCAAAAAAACTCTACTATCCGCAATCACTATCAAGAAATTTTTAAGCATATCCTTGTGGATGAGTTCCAAGATACTAGTCGCTTGCAGTATCAATGGCTGAAGATGCTTACCTCTCCTGAGAGTTTTATTTTTGCTGTGGGAGACGATGATCAATCAATTTATGGGTTTAGAGGAGCAAGACCTGGAAATATGAAAGACCTTCAGAAAGACTTTAATATCAAAAATGTGATTAAACTGGAACAAAATTATCGATCTAAAAATAATATACTTAATGCAGCCAACTCAATTATTGAAAATAATAATGATAGGTTAGGTAAAAATTTATGGACTGCCTCAGGTGATGGAGATTTAATTAAACAATATACAGCGTTAGATGATCGATCAGAAACAGCTTATATTTTAGATGAGATTAAAATGTGTCACCGTGCAGGTATTGATTATAAGCAGATTGCAATTCTTTACAGGAATAATGCACAATCAAGAGTTATTGAAATGGCCATGGTCTCCAACAATATCCCTTACAGAGTTTATGGAGGTTTAAGATTCTTTGAAAGAGCTGAAATAAAAAGTTCTCTTGCATACCTTAGACTTATAAATAACAAGAGGGATGATAATGCCTTCATAAGAATTGTAAATTTTCCAACGCGAGGAATCGGCGCACGAGCTGTTGAACAAATACAAGACCATGCAAAAAAGAATGATTGCTCTTTGTGGGAAGGTACGAAAATTTTTATTTCGGAAAGTAAGAACCTAAAAGTATCTGCATTTATTCAATTAATTCAAAGTATTGAAGATCAAGTTCATGGAACAAATATTGATGAGTCCATTGATATAATTAACTCACATTCTGGTCTAAAAGATCACTACCACAAAGATAAAGATGGTAGCTCACGTGTAGAAAATCTGAATGAACTTGTTTCTGCAGCGAAATCTTTTCTCAATGAAGATAGAAACGAAATATCTGAGGAGGGGCCAAACAAAAAACAATCACTGGCTTTGGCTGAATTCCTAGATTTTACCTCGCTTGAAAGTGGTGAATTACAAGCGGCTGCAAGTGAAGATGCCTTACAACTCATGACCATTCATTCCTCCAAAGGTCTTGAGTTTGATACGGTATTTATCACCGGTTTAGAAGATGGGCTCTGCCCACATGAGAGAAGTTTAAATGAAAATAATGGATTAGAAGAAGAGCGAAGATTGATGTATGTCGCCATCACCAGAGCAAAAAATAAACTATATCTTACCTTGTCTCAATCTCGTATGACCTATGGACAACCAACCTATAATCTACCCTCAAGGTTTCTAGATGAAATACCAGAATCATTAATAAAAAAAATAAATGCACCAATTGACAATGGTAATCCTATTAGAGCCACATATCGTACTAATTCATCAAGCTCATTCAAAACATCGAGCAAACAAACCTCGACTAACCAATATGAAATTAAAATCGGCTCTATGGTCAAGCATGATAAATTTGGAGGTGGAACGGTCATCGGCTACGAAGGAAATGAAAATGATCTACGAATTGAAATCAAATTTCAAAATCATGGAATTAAAATGTTAGCAATGGAGTATGCAAAGCTCACCAAGATGTAACTATTTGATTATTGATTTATATACATCTTTATAGGTTGTATATTGAAAAGAAAATAATGTTGCAATGTAAGCTGCTAAGACAATCATGCACAAGAATATCAGGACGTAAGACACTAGAACATTTTCACTTGACCCAAGTATTGTAAAAACCATTATCATTAAAAAAATTAGCGAGATAAAGCCTCCCAATAAAATCAACCAAGAAAGCGTAATAGGAACAATTGAAAGCAATACACCCGCAAAGCTTGATTTAATAGCTTTTATCAACCCAAAATTATGGTAGGCAATTAAGATTGGTGAAAACCAGGTTGCCATAAGAACGGGTATAGCCAAAACCATAAACTTTATAACAATGCTGAATACGTTATTAGATATGTCTTCACTTATCTCAGGTTCACTTGCAGCAGCTAAAATATTTTTTATGTCTGAGCTCAGAATCAAAGAGATTAATAATGAATAAAATAAACAAATTACACCAAGATAAATAAGCACCCTTATACTTTCTTTATCAATCTTTACCAAAGCTTTAAAATCCGTTTCTTTTTTATCTTGAGTCAATCTAAAGAAGTTTATAAAAATCATCGTTGAAATAGGCCAAGCTATAATTAAAAATGGACTAATAAAACTTAGACTCGGAATGCTTGGAACAAGGAGGTAAGCAAATATATAAGCACTACCTAGAAGTAAAGTCACTTTGAAATTTAACTTAGTTAATAATATACTCTGAGTGACCCAATGATGTGCCTTGTTAAGTGTGCTTTTCAAAACCTGTACTCCGTAACTTGTCTATCGATTAATATATTTTTAAATTGGTCAGGGTTCTTTATCGCTAGAATTTCAGCACTAGGGCTGCTATGAATGTGCTCAAGCCTAGAAATATAAAATCTAAGTGCAGCCCACCTAAGCGCTATGGGCATACATACTTTCTCTTCTTTATCAAGAGCCCTTTCAGTCTCATATCCTTCAATGAACTGTGTTGATTTATTTTTTTCAATTGCTCCATCTTCGTCAATACACCAGTCATTCATCGCAATGGCGATATCAAAAACTAGCACCTCATCACAAGCATAATAAAAGTCTATAAAACTTGGACTTCTTTCATCTAAAAATAAAACATTATCTCTGAATAAGTCCCCATGAATTGTACTTTTGGGTAAATCACCAACATGATGATGATTTAAAAAATCAATTTCTAACTCAATCATATTTTTTTCTATTGATGTTAATTTTGATTTTATAGCAAAATATTTCTCTTCAATCCACCCTAAGCCTCTATCATTTTTTCTTTTTTCTGAAAAAGATTTTGTGATGTTATGCATTTTTGCAAGAGCTTTTCCAACAGCAAAACAATGTAATTCATTTATTTCTTTAACTTCTGAGCCATTTAAAAAAGAAACTAATAACGCAGGCTTACTCTTGAGTAAGTTAATAGATTTTTTTTTATTATTTAGAATAGGGTTGGGACAATCTATATTGTGACCTGATAGAAATGTCATTAAATTAATAAAAAAGGGGAGTTCATCCATGGAATGATGTTCAAATACCGTTAATATATATTTATTTAAACTAGTTGTTACCAGATAATTCGTATTAGTAACTCCCGAAGATATTCCATCAAAACTTTGCAACGCGCCAACATCAAAATCACTTAAAAATTCTTTCAATTCCTCTTTTGTTATTGATGTATAAACAGCCATTGAGTATTTTTTTATTTGATTCTATGAAGTAAGCTAAAAAACTACCAACTATAAATAACCCACTGAGGAACAACTAAAGGCTTTAAATCATCTTGACGAATCCAATCGCCCCCCTCTGTCTCTCTCACTAGGTAATATGGTGGAAATCCTTCTGGAGTGACTTTAATATAATATAAATTACCATTGACCCTATGTTCTTCAATTCTTTTTGTACCCTCTTTTCGAATTGTAATTTCAGGTTCATATTCGTATCCTGAATCTAAAGTATTTGGGGGGGATGGCACCTCCTCTAAAACTTCAGTTTTTTCAGCATACGCAGTAGCCGAAAAGAAAATATAACCAAGCATTAAAATTAATGAAGTAAAAATTTTGTTCATTGCGTAAGTCTATCAAAATCAGTTAGCTAACAGTAGTTTTTTTATCCAAAAAAAGGTTCGTATACAAAGGTATAATGTAAAAATATTAAGAAAAATTTAAAAAGCTATGAAAACATTGCTCCTAATTGATGGGTCCTCATATTTATATCGAGCATTTCATGCTATGCCCGACTTTAGGAATAAAGAGGGATTTCCTACTGGAGTAATCTATGGGGTATTGAATATGCTACAAAATACCCATAGAAAATATGAGAGCACTTACAGCGTTTGTGTATTTGATGCTAAGGGGAAAACTTTTCGAAATGATATTTTTGAAGAATACAAAGCCAATCGACCAAAAATGCCTGATGATTTATCGATACAGATTGAACCGCTCCATAGGGCTATTAATGCAATGGGCTGGCCAATTCTTATTAAAAAGGGAGTGGAGGCGGATGACGTTATTGGCACACTTGCTAAGAAAGCAAATGAAGAAAATATTTCAGTCACTATATCAACAGGTGATAAAGACTTAGCGCAGCTAGTCAATAAAAATACCTCACTCGTCAATACAATGACAAATGAGCACTTAGATACCGACGGCGTTAAAGCTAAATTTGGCGTTTCGCCAAGTCTTATTATTGATTATCTAACTATCATTGGGGACAAGGCAGATAACATTCCTGGCGTAGATAAAGTGGGTCCAAAAACAGCACTAAAATGGCTTAATGAATTTAATTCGCTAGATAATATTATTAAAAATGCTGATCAAATTGCTGGAGCTGTAGGGGTAAATCTCAAGAATTCTCTTAAATGGTTGCCTATTGCAAAAGACCTGATTTCTATAAGGTCTGAGTTAGATATCAATGTGTCATGGGATCAATTTAAAAAAACACCTGAAGATAAGGGTGCGTTAAAAAAAATGTATCAAGAGTTTAATTTTTCTAGTTGGCTTAAAAATTTAGATGACAAAAAAACACATGCGCCCACCGATGAAACAAACAAAAATGATTACGCGGAATTTGATAACAAAAAAAAATATACTTTAATTCAAACTTCAGCTCAATTAGAAGTATTGATTGAAGAAATAAAAAAAATAAAATTAATTGCAATTGATACAGAAACTACATCACTTAATGTTATGAATGCAAAACTAGTTGGGATTTCCATGAGTTTGAAAAAAGGTGAGGCGGTTTATATTCCAGTAAATCATATGGGGGCGACTGAAGATGAACAGATTAATGAGGATGACCTAGTCCAATTACTAAAGCCCGTCCTCGAAGATAGTGCAATTGTTAAAATAGGTCAAAATATAAAATATGATGCGCATATTTTTTTAAATTTAGGGATAAAAATGCATGGAATCAATGAAGACACCATGCTCATGAGTTATGTGATTAATAGCAATCAAAGTCACGGAATGAATAAGCTGAGTCAAAAGTATTTAGGTCATGATTGTATAACTTATGAATCGTTAGTTGGTAAAGGGGTTAAGCAACTTACATTTGATCAAATTGATATCAATGATGCACTAGAATATGCAGCTGAAGATGC
Organism: uncultured Nitrosomonadales bacterium; assembly: GCA_913058475.1. Taxonomy (GTDB): domain Bacteria; phylum Pseudomonadota; class Gammaproteobacteria; order Burkholderiales; family Methylophilaceae; genus BACL14. The sequence goes on along the minus strand of CAJXQA010000001.1, from coordinate 20,596 downwards.
CGATGTTACCCTTCAGCTTTATCATGTCCTCAAAAATCAGATAAAAAAAGAAAAAAGATTATTAGAAGTCTATCAAAAATTTGAAATTCCAAGTATGAAGGCGTTAATTGAAATTGAAAGAAATGGAGTACTAATTGATGCGCATTTACTAGGTCAACAAAGTCAAAAAATTGGAGAGGAATTAATCAAAATAGAAAGTAAGGCTTATGAGCTTGCGGGTCAACCTTTTAATTTAGCTTCACCAAAACAGTTGCGTGAAATCTTATTTGAAAAATTAGAGATAAAACCATTAAAAAAAACCCCTACAGGAACACCATCAACCTCAGAGGAAGTTCTGCAAGAGCTTTCCAAAGATTATCCATTACCTAAAATTCTTTTAGAATATCGCACTCTTGCGAAGCTTAAATCTACTTATACTGACAAGCTTCCATTAATGATAAATCAATCTACCGGGAGGATTCATACTAGTTATAACCAGGCTGTTGCCGTCACTGGGAGATTAGCAAGTTCTGATCCAAACCTACAAAATATTCCCATTAAAGGTTCTGAGGGAAGAAAAATTAGAGAGGCCTTCATTGCCAAACCCAATTTTTCAATAATATCGGCAGATTATTCTCAAATCGAATTAAGAATTTTAGCGCATCTTTCAAAAGACTTGGGCCTTATTGATGCGTTTAAAAATAATAAGGACATTCATACAATTACTGCATCAGAAATATTTAATACAAATATTAAAAAAATCACATCAGAACAAAGAAGATATGCAAAGATAATTAACTTTGGTTTAATTTATGGGATGGGGGCTTTTGGTTTAGCAAAAACTTTAGGTATCACTAGAAGTGATGCTCAAAATTATATTCAAGAATACTTTAATAAATATCCGACCGTTCTTCAATATATGGAAGAATCTAAACAATTCGCTAGAGAGCACGGGTATGTAGAAACTTTTTTTGGTAGACGTCTATGGCTTCCTGAAATAAGCTCATCTAACGGCCTTAGAAAAGCAGGAGCAGAAAGAGCTGCCATTAATGCACCAATGCAAGGCACCGCTGCCGATTTAATCAAACTTGCAATGATACAAGTTCAGCAGTGGATTGATGATAATAGTGATTTAAAAGGACAAGTAATCATGCAAGTTCATGATGAACTTGTTTTTGAAGTACCGAACAATGAAATAGATAAATTTACAAAAGAAATTCCTCAAATAATGCAAAATGTTGCCAAACTCGACATCCCCTTAATTGTAGAAATTAATGCTGGAGAAAATTGGGAAAAAGCACATTAAGTAATTTTAGAAAAAATAAAAATGACTAAAAACAAAAAAAAAGAAATTCATGCATTGATAATTGGTGATGAAATTCTATCTGGCAAAAGAAAAGACAAGCATCTAACATATCTAATTGAAACATTAAAAAAACACAATCTTCACATATCAAGAGCAGATTACATCTCTGATGATACCAAAGAGATTAAAAAAACATTAGAACAGAAGAAAGATGTGATTGTTTTTTGTTTCGGTGGGATTGGTGCTACGCCTGACGATTGCACGCGAAGTGCTGCTGCCCAAGCTCATCAAAAATTATTATCCCGCCATCCAGAAGCAAAAGTTTTAATTGAAAAACAATTTGGCGAAGATGCATACCCTAAGAGAATTCTAATGGCAGACCTACCAGAGGAATCATCTCTTATTCCAAACTCAATCAACAATATTCCTGGTTTTTTTATAAATCAACATTTCTTCATGCCTGGTTTTCCTGAAATGGCATGGCCCATGATTGATTGGGTGATTGATAATAATCTCTTAAAAATAGAGGAATCAAAAAAATATGAAGATTATTCAATCTGGTTAGATAACGTAAGTGAAAGTAGTTTGATTGACTTAATGGAACTTACTCAATCAAAATTTCAAAAAATTAAAATATACAGCCTGCCAAAAATGCACCCAAAAAAAATGCTTGAGCTCGGAGTTATAGGTGAAGAAGGTTATGTAAAAGATGCTTTGAACTTCATCAAAGATAGTCTAGAGAAAATGAAAATTTCTTGGCGGAATCTTTAGTCTTGAAAATAATATCTATGATTATTACAATGACTCATTGATATGATTATTGGCAAACATAAACTTAAAAATAATATTATTTTAGCCCCAATGGCTGGAGTAACAGATAGGCCATTTCGCGTGCTTTGTAAAAAATTCGGTGCGGGTTTGGCAGTAAGTGAGATGGTGACTTCTAACTCTCTTCTTTATGGAAGTGAAAAAACGCTAAGAAGAGCAAACCATGACGGGGAAGTTGCGCCTATATCAGTTCAAATTGCAGGTGCGGATCCTGACATGATGGCAAAAGCAGCACAATACAATATGAACCGAGGGGCTCAGATTATTGATATCAATATGGGTTGTCCTGCAAAGAAAATATGTAATGTAATGGCTGGATCTGCATTACTTAAAGAGGAAAAATTAGTAAAGAAAATACTAGAATCAGTAGTGAGTGCAGTTGATATTCCTGTCACACTAAAAATTAGAACGGGGTGGGATAAAGATAATCGCAATGCTGTGACTATTGCAAAAATTGCAGAGGATGCTGGCATCCAAGCATTGACCATGCATGGAAGAACAAGAGCCTGTCTTTATATGGGGGATGCTGAATACGACACTATTGCATCAGTTAAAGAGAAAATCAAAATACCTTTAATTGCAAATGGTGATATCACTACACCCGAGAAGGCTAAATTTGTTTTAAAATATACAGGAGCTGATGCTGTAATGATTGGTCGAGCAGCTCAAGGAAGGCCCTGGATATTTAGAGAAATTGAACATTACTTGAAAACTGGTACATACTTAACAAGACCCACAAATGACGAAATTCATGAGACTACCATAGAGCATGTTAAAGACCTTTACGAATTCTACGGAGACAATAAAGGCCTAAGAATCGCTAGAAAGCACATATCATGGTATACAAAGGGATTGAAGAATTCAGCCTATTTTCGTGCGGCTATGAACCAAATTGAAGATAATAATGAGCAAATGGACTATATTCATTTATTCTTTGAAGACTTAAGTAAAAAAAATAAATATATTGCTTATGAAGATAACACCAATGATAAAGAACTGGTTGTAAGATAATGAAACATAACTTACCAGATAATATCGATACACTTCTTGATCAATATTTTAATGATTTAGATGGAGATCAAGCTAGTGCTATTTATGAAATGGTTATTAACACTGTTGAAAAACCCCTTCTCTTATATATCATGAATAAAGCTGAAGGTAACCAGAGTAAAGCAGCAAAAATGTTGGGCCTTAATCGAAATACGCTAAGAAAAAAACTTAAACAGTACAATCTCGATAATTAAATGATAAAAATTAAAAAAGCTTTAATCAGTGTCTCTGATAAATCTTATGTTTTGGAGTTAGCAAAATGTTTAAATTCATTTGATGTTGAAATTTTATCGACAGGAGGGACAGCAAAACTTCTAAAAGAAAATAAGATTAAAGTTACTGATGTAAGTGATTACACAAAATTTCCAGAAATGCTTGATGGAAGAGTTAAAACTCTTCATCCAAAAATTCATGGAGGTATTTTAGGCAGAAGGGATAATACTGAGCATATTGAAACAATGAAAAATCATGGGATAGACCCAATTGATCTTGTAGTAGTTAATTTATACCCTTTTGAAGAAACCATTAAACAAGAGGACTGCTCAATAGAGCTTGCAATAGAAAATATTGATATTGGTGGGCCTGCTATGATTCGATCTGCTGCAAAAAATTATCAACATGTTGCTGTTTTGACAAATTCAAATGACTATCAATTATTCGCTGATGAAATAAATAAAAATCAAGGTTCAATTAGTTTGGATTTTAGTTTTTCATTAGCAAAAAAAGCTTTTGGCAGAACATCGGCTTATGATTCAGCAATTAATAATTACTTATCGTCTGATAACCAAAATCAGTTTCCTGATCAATTAACCAAAACTATTAATAAAGTGATGGATTTACGCTATGGAGAAAATCCTCATCAAGAAGCAGCCTTTTACAAAGACTCTATTGAGGATATAGGTTCTTTATCTAGCTTTGAGCAAATTCAAGGTAAAAAATTATCATTTAATAATCTTAATGACTCAGACACTGCTTGGGAATGTGTCAAAAAGTTTTCTCATCCAAGTTGCGTGATAGTTAAACATGCTAACCCTTGCGGTGTTGCATCATCAGTTAGCTTAAAAGAATCCTATAAGGCTGCGTTTAAAACTGATCCTACTTCAGCTTTTGGAGGAATCATTGCATTCAATAAAAGCTTAGATGAAGAAACTGCATCTTTAATAACCAATCAATTTGCTGAAGTAATTATAGCCGTAGATTTTTCAGAGGGTGCAATAAAAGCTTTTAAAAATAAACCTAACGTTAGATTATTGAAAATAAAAATTGAAAAAAATAATACAGAATTTGATTTTAAGAAAATAGGGGGTGGGTGGTTAATTCAAACACCAGACATACATACTTTGGATATTAATGATTGTAGTATCGTTACTCATCTTGAACCTACAAAAGAGCAACTCGATGATATGAAATTTGCATGGATTGTCTCGCAATATGTCAAATCAAATGCCATTGTTTTCTGTAAAAATAAACAAACATTAGGAATCGGTGCTGGGCAAATGAGTAGGGTAGATAGTACCAAAATTGCTTCCCATAAAGCTGAAAATGCAAAAATAGATTTAACGCAATCAGTTGTTGCTTCAGATGCTTTTTTTCCTTTTAGAGATGGTATTGATGTAATTGCAAGACATGGTGCTAAATGCATCATCCAACCTGGAGGAAGCATCAAGGATGAGGAAGTAATAGATGCAGCCAACGAACATGGCATTGTCATGTTATTTACAAACATTCGGCACTTTAAACACTAAATAATGAAGGTACTTATTATAGGTGGTGGCGGGAGAGAACACGCCCTAGCCTGGAAAATTTCTCAAAGCCCCGTAGTAAAAAAAATATATGTGGCGCCAGGTAACGGAGGCACTGCTCTTGATAACAATATAGAGAATATTGATATTACTGATGTTCAAGAGCTTATAAGTTTTTCAATTAAACAAAAAATTGATTTAACTGTTGTTGGCCCGGAAGCACCGCTTGCCATTGGGATAGTTGATGCATTTAGAAAAAATAATTTAGCTATTTTTGGTCCGACAAAAGCTGCAGCGCAACTTGAAAGCTCCAAGGAATTCTCAAAAATTTTTATGGCGCGTCACAACATACCAACAGCAAAATTTGCTACTTTTAAAGATACAAACTCTGCACATGATTACCTACAAAATAATCCTGCCCCCATCGTAATTAAAGCGGATGGACTTGCATCAGGAAAAGGTGTGGTCGTTGCAATGACCGACGAGGAAGCACATGAAGCTGTAGACTCAATGCTTAGTGAAAAAATTTATGGTAGTGCTGGAACAAAAATTATCATTGAAGAATTTTTAGAGGGAGAAGAGGCTAGCTTTATCGTAATTTGCGATGGTTCAACTATTCTACCTCTTGACTCAAGTCAAGATCATAAACGTTTACTAGATAATGATGCTGGCCCAAACACAGGAGGGATGGGAGCATACTCCCCCGCTCCCCTAGTAACAGACGAGGTAAATAAAAAAATAATGGATCAGGTTATTATTCCTACAATTGAAGGTATGAAACAAGAAGGAATTGAATTTTCAGGATTTTTATACGCAGGAATAATTGTTGACCCTTATAAGAATATCAAGACACTTGAATTTAATTGCCGTATGGGTGACCCAGAAACTCAACCTCTCTTATTCAGAATGCAAAGTGATTTATTCACAGTATTGTTCAAAGCTGCGAAGCAAGAATTAGAAGGGGTTGAAATTAATTGGGATAATGAACATGCGATTACAATCGTGATGGCCGCAAAAGACTATCCCACCAAACCAATTCTAGGAGATGAGATTAATTTGCCAGAAATGCAAAATGAAGACACCTTTATATTTCATGCTGGCACCAGTTTAGAAAGTAATAAACTCATGACATCTGGTGGACGTGTTTTAGGAATAACTGCAAAGGGAAAAACACTTGAAATTGCAAAAAATAAAGCTTACGACATCTTGAGAAAGGTTGAATTAGATGGAGCACAATTTCGAACAGATATTGGAAAAAAAGCATTAAATTAAGGTTATGAGAAATTTAAGACTTAAACGATTTATTGCTAACGGAGGCGTGGTTGCCTACCCTACAGAGTCATGTTTTGGTCTAGGATGTGACCCACAAAGTTTTAGAGGTATAAAAAAATTAAATACTCTAAAAAAAAGGCCTTCAAATAGAAATTTTATTTTAATTACTTCAGACCTTAAACAAATTAAAGGAATTGTTAAGGAATTTAATAAAAAACAAATTCAAATGCTATATACCAAATGGCCTGGCCCTCAAACATGGTTAATAAGAGCAAATCCTAAATGTCCATCATGGCTAAAAAGTAATGATAAAGTAGCTGTAAGAATTCCTGATTTTAATATCTGTCAAGATTTACTATCTTCAATTCGTATGGCTATTACTTCAACAAGCGCAAACAAAACAAAACAGCGTCCTATTAAAAATTATAGAGAAGCATGCCGTCATTATGGGCAGGGTGTCCATATTGTTAAAGGAAGAATAGGGGGAAATAAAAAACCTAGCCAAATACAAGATTTTGAAACAAAAGCTATAATAAGAAAATGACTGAAAATAAAATAAATAATGAAGTTGTTAATGATTACTTTATAAAATTACAAACAGATATCTTGAATGCAGTTGAAATCGTTGATGGCAAAAATTTTTTAGTTGATTCCTGGCAAAGGTCTGAAGGTGGTGGTGGCACAACATGTATTTTAGAAAATGGAAATATTTTTGAAAGAGCTGGTATCGGGTTTTCAAATGTTATTGGCTCGCAACTTCCTAAATCAGCAACCGATGCCCATCCTGAGATTGCTGATAGTAAATGGGAAGCTACGGGAGTCTCTTTGGTCTTTCATCCCAAGAATCCCTTTATTCCTACTGTTCACATGAATGTAAGATTTTTTGTTGCAGAAAAAAATAATAAGCAAACTTGGTGGTTTGGCGGGGGAATGGATTTAACGCCTTATTATGGCTTTGATGAGGATGCAGTGCATTTCCATAAAACAATTAAAACAGCACTTAACCCATTTGGCAAAAAACTTTATCCCGAGTTCAAAAAAAACTGTGATAGATATTTTTTTCTAAATCATCGTAATGAACCTCGAGGGATAGGTGGCATTTTTTTTGATGATTTTAATATGCAAGATTTTAACTTTTCTTTTGATTTCACAAAAGAGGTAGGAAATACGTTTTTAAAAGCATATCTACCTATACTTCAAAAAAGAAGAGATCACAAATTTACAAATAAGGAAAAAGATTTTCAACAATACCGCAGGGGACGTTATGTTGAATTTAACCTCTTGCAAGATAGAGGAACACTATTTGGCATTCAATCAAAAGGCCGTGTCGAGTCAATCTTAATGTCTATGCCGCCATCAGTTAAGTGGGAATATGATTACACACCTGAAAAAGGTAGTAAGGAAGAAGAATTATATTCTAAATTTTTAATTGCTAAAGACTGGGTATAGAATTCTAATGCTAGAGCAATTATTTAGAAAAAAAGGTATAACGGAAAATACAAATACTCAATTAAAACGTTGCCTTAGTGCTTTCGATTTAACATTGCTTGGTGTGGGTTGCATCATTGGCACAGGTATCTTTGTTTTAACAGGAATTGTTGCTGCTACTCACTCAGGACCGGCAATTATTATTTCTTTTATAATTGCAGGAACCGCATGTGCATTTGCTGCATTATCTTATGCTGAACTATCCTCATCTATTGGAGGTTGTGGAAGTGCTTATGGTTACTCCTACGTAGCATTTGGTGAGCTTTTTGCATGGATTATTGGCTGGATACTCTTATTAGAGTATGGCGTTGCAATTGCAGCTGTGGCAAGTGGTTGGTCAGGTTATTTTAATAACGCACTAGTTGCTATAAATATTGGTCTCCCTGAATACTTAATTAATCCTCCAAGTGCTGGTGGAATAATTAACCTTCCTGCGTCTATTATAATTATTTTAATCATGATGCTTCTTATCGCTGGAGTAAAAGAGAGTGTTAAATTAAATACGATCATGGTATTTATCAAGATTAGCGCAATTTTGATATTTATTTTTATTGCTCTATTTAACATTAATCCAAATAATTGGACACCATTCATTCCTTTTGGATGGTTTGATAGACTGCCAGATGGTGAAACGATAGGAATTTTTGCTGGAGCCTCTATTGTCTTCTTTGCTTACGTGGGTTTCGACGCAGTTTCCACTGCTGCAGAAGAAGCGATTAATCCTCAAAAAGATTTACCAAAAGGTATCTTGTACTCGTTAATAATTTGTACGATTTTTTACGTTATCGTATCAGCACTCCTTACTGGAGTAATTTATTATGAGGAGTTAAATGTATCCGATCCTGTCGCATTTGCCTTATCGCAATTAGGATACTCTTGGTCATCTGCCTTGGTAGCTACTGGAGCTATCTTTGGTTTAGCGACTGTAATGCTTGTTTTATTTTATGCATTAACAAGAGTCATTTTTTCAATGAGTCGAGATGGTTTACTTCCAGAATATTTAAGTAGTGTAAACAAAAAGACAAAAGTACCCGTTAAAGTAATTCTTACAACTGGAATTATCATATCGACTATTGCGGGATTTGTTTCACTAGGTGAACTCGCTGAAATTGTTAATATTGGAACACTTTCAGCATTTATAATTGTCTGCTTCGGAGTAATTGCATTACGATCAAGACATAAAATTAATACTTTTAAAAATAGATGGCATCCATTAATTCCAATATTGGGCATTTTATGCTGCGGTTCATTAATGTTTTTTCTTCCAACAGATACTTGGATTAGGTTTCTAATATGGCTTTTTCTAGGGATAATATTTTATTTCTGTTATTCAATAAGGCATAGCAAACTTAAATAGCCTTATAAAAATTAAGCTTTAGATTATTTAATATTCTTGGACAGAATACTCAGTTGAAATACTATGCGAAAGTTTTGGGTATATTACGACTGAGTCTTCAAGGGTATTTGCAGTTTCTATACAAACCATCCTCCTCCATTCGTCTTTCTTGCCCATATCACTCATCTCAATTGCTCTTTCGCTGCCTGGATTCCAAACAACCAATGAATCGCTATTTGACTTTTTGATATTAATAATTCTTTTTAATTTTTTATCCTCTAAGTAACAATCATTACTTGAATTTAAATAAACTTTATCTATGGGTGACTTGAAGGATATTGAATCCCCCTCGATTCCTTTTTTAAAATTATTATTCTTATCAGTAAATAATGCATTTTCTAGACCTGTAACTTTGACATTATTTATATCAGACACATAAAAGTAGGTATGAAACCCCTCACTTATCGTAAAAGGACTATTAGATAAATTAGTGGTTTTTAAGTTAAGGCTAAGAGTTTCACCGACAACAATACTCATGATAAGCTCAAAATTATATGTAAGTTGCTTCTTGACAGTTTCTGTTGGAATCATCTTAAGAACAATTTTTGTTGCACCGTTTTTTAGATCACTTGATTCAATCAATTCCCAGGGGATAACTCTCGCGAATCCATGTAAGCAAAAACTATTATCAGTTGGATGCTCACCAAACCAAGGCCAGCAGATCGGGACTCCACCTCTGATTGACCTTCCTTTTTCATAACGTGCATTTGAGGATAGCCAGAGGACATCATCTTTTATTGACTTTGGCTTCCACCAATCAACATGTGCTCCTTGCAATGCAATCCTCGCATCAGCTTTATCGTTATTAATCTCTATAAACTCTAGACCAACTTTATTTTTAGAAATTTTTATATTTGAACTTACCTTCATTATGATTTTTTTAATTGGCTGATGTCTCTTACAGCACCATTTGATGCACTTGTTGTCATCATCGCATATGCTTTAAGAGCATCTGATACCTTACGCTGTCTCGGCTTAGGTTGCCAAGCATTTTCTTTGTTATTCATAGCTTCTCTTCTCTTCTGCAATTCTTCAGCACTAATTTTTAAATTTATTGATCTCTCAGGGATATTAATTTCAATGATATCGCCTTCTTCTGCCAATGCAATTGCACCTCCCTCTGCAGCTTCGGGTGAAACGTGCCCTATGCTAAGACCAGAAGTCCCCCCAGAAAATCTTCCATCGGTTAACAAAGCACAAGACTTTCCTAGTCCTTTTGATTTTAAATATGTCGTGGGGTACAGCATCTCTTGCATCCCAGGGCCCCCTTTTGGTCCTTCATAGACAATCAAAACAACGTCTCCTTCTATAATTTTATCTGCCAGGATTTCTTCAACGGCGGCATCTTGTGACTCAAAAAGCCTGACTTTTCCAGTAAATTTCAATATCTCTTCGTCAACTCCTGCTGTTTTGACAATACAGCCCTCCTCGGCAATATTTCCATAGAGAACTGCAAGTCCACCATCTTGGCTATAAGCATTTTTTTTATTCCTGATACATCCATTCTCTCTATCCAAGTCTAAGGACGGCCAAATTTTTTCCTGACTAAATGCCTGAGTTGTTTTAATACCCCCCGGCGCAGCTAAGAAAAACTTTTTAATTACTTCATCTTTAGTGCTTACAATATCCCATTGATTTATTGCATCTCCAAGTGTTGAAGAATGAACACAATTGACGTTTTCATTAAGCTTATTTGCTCTTTTTAACTCTCCTAGCAATCCAAATACACCACCCGCTCTATGAACATCTTCCATATGATATTTCTGTGATGCAGGTGCCAACTTTGCCAAACAAGGAACGTTTCTCGAGATCCTATCTATATCTTTCATAGTAAAGTCAACGTTGGCCTCTTTAGCTGCCGCAAGTAAATGCAGTACCGTATTTGTTGACCCCCCCATAGCTACGTCCAAACTCATTGCATTCTCAAATCCCTCTTTTGTCGCAATCTCTCGAGGTAAAATTCCCTTTTCATTTTTTTCATAATATCTTTTTGTTATATCTACTATTATTTTTCCTGCATCTAAAAATAATTTTTTTCTTGACGCATGGGTTGCTAAGGTACTTCCATTGCCAGGCAAACTAAGGCCTAACGCTTCAGTTAAGCAATTCATAGAATTAGCTGTAAACATACCAGAGCAAGATCCACATGTTGGACATGCAGACTCTTCAAGCTCTTTTAACTGAATGTCTGATACTGATTTATCTTCCGACCCGATCATTGGTGAAACTAAATCAATCTTTGTAACTACACTTTCCCAATTCACCTTCCCTGCCTCCATTGGACCGCCAGATACAAAAATAACAGGGATGTTGATTCGCATTGCTGCCATCAACATACCTGGGGTGATTTTGTCACAATTTGAAATACAGACCATAGCATCTGCGCAATGTGCGTTCACCATGTACTCAACGCTGTCTGCAATTAATTCTCTACTCGGTAGACTATAAAGCATACCATCATGGCCCATGGCAATTCCATCATCCACCGCAATTGTATTAAATTCCTTAGCCACACCTCCATGCCTTTCAATTTCTCTAGCCACCAATTGGCCCATATCTTTGAGATGCACGTGTCCTGGGACAAACTGAGTAAATGAATTGACGACAGCAATTATAGGCTTAACAAAATCATCATCCTTCATACCAGTTGCACGCCAAAGTGCTCTTGCACCTGCCTGCCCTCTTCCTTCTGTCGTCGTTCTTGATCTATATTTTGGCATTACTGTTAATTCCTAAATTTTTTAATACATCGCAATTTTAACTTATAATTGCACTTATATGCTGACTCATCCTCAATTCGATCCCATTGCAATATCAATAGGCCCTGTGGCACTTCATTGGTATGGACTCATGTACTTCATCGGATTTTTATTTTTTATATACTTTGGTAAAAAACAAGTAAAAAATCAAACGTGGTCTTTAATCGATGAAAAGATATTGGATGATATGTTTTTTTACGGAGCGCTTGGTGTAATACTTGGTGGAAGATTAGGTTATGTGTTGTTTTATCAGCCCGCATATTATTTAGATAATCCTGCTGAAATATTTGCTTTTTGGCAAGGTGGTATGTCTTTTCATGGTGGTTTTTTAGGCGTATTAATTGGGATGATAATGATAGCGAGAAAATATCAAATCCGATGGTTAGTCATAACAGATTTTATTGCTCCATTGGTTCCCTTAGGTTTGGGTTTTGGAAGGATTGGTAATTTTATTAATCAAGAGTTATGGGGAAGGCCAACAGATACCTCATGGGGAATGATTTTCCCTGCAGTTGATGATATTACCAGGCATCCTTCTCAGCTATATCAATCTTTTTTTGAGGGGCTTGTCCTTTTTTTAATTCTTTGGTTTTATGCAAAAAAACAAAGGGCCGTAGGAAAAGTATCTGCTTTGTTTTTAATTTTTTATGGATTATTTAGATTCTTGATTGAATTTACAAGAGAGCCTGATGGTCACCTTGGTCTTCTTTATTTGGGTTTTTCTATGGGTCAATGGTTATCGCTTCCTATGCTGATTCTTGGAATGTTTATGTATTTTAAAGAAACTCCCGTTAGCAACAACGATTGATCTTATTCCATTTACCCTCTAATTTTAGTTTAAAATATTCTGCCCTAGATACCGGACAATCTTTTTTGTGCTGTTTACAGCGACTAAAATTTTCAAGGTAAACTTCATAGTCATTATCTCCACTGACTGTCCTTATATATACCCATAATTTTCTTAAACTAAACATCTGATAGCTTTCTTTTTTGATTTTTGATCTTGGTTGTTAGTGCAATCCTGATTACATCAATGATGACTATCCATAAGATAATTACTAAAAATATAGTAATACCGGCATCAAGCTTTAAATTGAAAATAAGTTTTTGTGCAACATCAATTCCATAATCAGGAATATACCCATTACTAATTTTTTGTGACATTGAGTTAGCTGCTGAAAGAAAACCTATGCGAATATCTTCGCTAAATATTTTCTGATAGGAGGCCGATGTTGTGACTATCATAAGCCAGACTAGTGGTATTGCTGTAATCCAAGCAAATTTTATCTTATCTGATTTGATCAATATCGCAGTCCCAACACTTAAAGCAATTGCCGCTAACATTTGATTTGCAATGCCAAATAAAGGCCACAGGATATTTACTCCGCCGTTAGGATCAATCACACCTATATATAAAAAATAACCCCAACATGAAACAACAATAAAACTTGTCAGGATTATTGATGGAAGCCATGAAGTTTGACCTAGCTTAGGGTGGAGATTCCCGAGCATATCCTGCAACATGAATCTTCCAACCCTAGTGCCAGAATCTAACGTAGTCAATATAAAAACAGCTTCAAACATGATGGCAAAGTGATACCATAAAGCGAGCAAATGCTTTCCAAAGGCATTAGCAAAAATAGTCGCCATTCCAACTGCCAGTGATGGGGCACCTCCCGTTCTTGCAAATAATGTAGATTCACCGACATCCTTAGCCAATTGGTCCATCTGTTCAACGGTTACCGAATAACCCCAAGAATTGATTTTGCTGATTATTTCGTTTGGCTCTGTGCCAACAACTCCAGCAGGGCTATTAATTGCAAAGTATATTCCAGGCTCTAAAACGCAAGCTGCCACCATTGCCATAATTGCAACAAATGCCTCAAGGAGCATCCCACCATAACCAATCATAGGTATGTGTCTTTCATTATCAATTAATTTAGGGGTTGTCCCAGATGAGATGAGTGCATGGAACCCAGAAATTGCGCCACAGGCAATTGTGATAAAAACAAATGGAAATACACTACCCCCAAAAATAGGTCCAGATCCATCTATGAATTGAGTAACCGCAGGCATTTTTATTTCTGGCTGCATAATTGCAATAGCAATAGCTAGGAAAATAATAGTGCCAAGTTTTACAAAAGTTGATAGATAATCCCTTGGAGCAAGAAGCATCCATATTGGTAAAACAGCTGCAATAAAACCATAAATGATTAAAGCCCATGCCAAGAAAAGGCCACTATGATCAAAATAACTTCTCATTGATTCTGAGTTATCAATGATGCTCCCCATATAAACTGCCATTAAAAGCAAAATCACTCCTATAGCAGTTGCTTCTAGAACTCTTCCTGGACGAATAAATCTCATATAAAAACCAACAAGAATTGCTATTGGAATTGTCGCAACAACAGTTGATGTTGCCCAAGGACTGTTTTTCATTGCATTTACAACTACTAAACCTAAAACAGCAATTAGGATAATCATAATTATGAAAGTACCAATCATCGAAGCAAATCCAGCTAGTGCTCCCAACTCTTCCTTAGCCATTTGACCCAAACTTTTACCGTTTCTTCTTACTGAAAAAAATAAAATTACCATATCTTGAACTGCGCCACCGACCACCGCCCCAACTAAAATCCAAATTGTACCTGGAAGATAACCAAATTGAGCTGCAAGGGTTGGGCCAACGAGGGGACCTGGTCCAGCAATAGCAGCAAAATGGATTCCAAATAATACCCATTTATTTGTTGGGACAAAATCTTGACTATTACTATATTTAACTGCGGGAGTCTGTCTTGAACCATCTATTACTAGTGCCTTTGTTGCAATCCAGGCAGAATAAAATCGGTAAGCGACCGTATAAATACAAATTGCAGCTGTTATAAACCATATCGCATTAATAGATTCTTCTCTCTGAAGCGCTATTAATGAAAATGCAAAGGCCCCAAGAAGTGATACAAGTGACCAAATAATTTTATTTCCAATATTTTTCATTTAGTAATAGATCTTGCTTAAAGGAGTTTCAGGTTTTTTCGGAACGTAAGAAGCCATATTAGCAATTATTTTCTGGGTTGACCATAGAACTGCAATAGCATCCAAAATATCATCATCTGCAACATCCCCTCTCTTAAAATTTGCTCTTATTTTCTCAAAATCAAATTTTGGAAATAACTTTTTTACTAATTTATATCTTGCTTTAAATCCATCATCGGTTTTTTTTCCTAACTCAATCACCTTCATATCATTCATCGCCATAAAGCTTAACTCAGGATGAACCTCATATAGTTTTAGTTTCTTATGCGCATTGCAAAATATTGTTCTTGCTTCTTTTATTTTAGAGAACAAAAACCATGATTGCTTTGAAATCTTTTTCCCGCAAATTGACTCATTAATTACACATGCATCAGTGTAGCTATTTGAAAATAACGCTTCTTTAGCAGGAGCTGAAAATATTGTAGATGCTCTCGATTTTAGTAAAGTTCTTGCCTCAGCATCTGCCATACGAAATCCTTTTTCGTGTATAGCTAATGGAATATCAATTCCAGCTATCGATTTTTGATTTATGATACTTTCTAAATAATTTAAGCTCTCAATCAGCTTGATACTGATCTCACCCCTAGGCTTCTCTTCAGCAACTACCCAGCCATACCTACATCCATCGATTCCAAAAACATGGTTCATATTTGTTATACTTTCATACCTAATAAATTATTTTAACTTAACTATGCTGAAAAAAAAGATACTGCTTGGAGTTACAGGAAGTGTAGCTGCTTATAAAACTGCTGAATTAGTTAGGCTACTTCGTAAGAATAACTTTTTTGTGCAAGTTATTTTAACAAAGTCAGCTAAACAATTTGTTACTCCCTTAACCCTCCAAGCTCTGTCTGGGAATCCTGTTTTAGAAAATATGTGGGAATCTATGGAGGGTAATGGGATGGAACATATCAACCTCACAAGAACTGCAGATTTATTATTAGTTGCTCCGGCCTCAGGCAACTTCATTGCTAAACTTGCCAATGGCTTAGCAGATGACCTTCTAACTAATCTTTGCCTAGCTAGATCATGTCCACTTCTTGTAGCCCCAGCAATGAATGTTGAAATGTTTAATAATATAGCCACTCAAAGAAATATAGAGACAATAAAAAACGATGGAATTGTTCTTTCTGGTCCAGATTCGGGTGAGCAGGCGTGTGGTGAAGTTGGTTTTGGAAGGCTGATAAATTTTGAATCAATGATGCTTGATATTAAAAAAATAATTTCTTCTCAAATATTTTTAAATAAAAAAATATTAATTTCATCTGGAGCCACGATTGAAAAAATTGATGAAGCTAGAGCTATTACGAATTTAAGCTCTGGGCTAATGGGATTAAATCTTGCAAAAATGGCATATACAATGGGTGCAGAAGTTACTGTTATTTCCGGTCACTCTAATTATGAATTTCCACCATGTATTAAAACAATAAAAGCAGTAAATCATGATGAAATGAATAAATCCATTACTTCTAATATAGAAAAAAATGATATCTATATAAGTGCTGCAGCGATATCTGACTATAAACCAAATTATATAAAAGGAAAAATAAAGAAAGAAAACGAAAATATTTCCCTAGAACTTAAAAAAACTAAGGATATTCTCAGTTACATAGGGAAAAATTTTGGTCATAAGCTAGTTGTTGGATTTGCAGCTGAATCTGAAAATTTAATTGAGAATGCAAGAAAAAAACTTGTATTAAAAAATTTAGATATAATTATCGCAAATGAGATTAAACACTCAATGGGGAAAACAAAAGCTAAGATGGTCATTATTGATCAATATGAAGATAGATATCTCCCTGAGGCTGATAAAGAAGTTCAAAGTAAGATTATCTTAGAACATATATTTAAACTTTCCTCGAGATTAAAGGATCATGACACTATCAATTGACTTTAAAATTCTTAATCCATTAATAAAAGATCATATCCCAACTTATGCATCGGAAGGCTCTGCTGGACTTGACCTACGAGCATGTATTGATAGCCCTATAGAACTTGAACCGGGTAAAACTGAGCTCATCCCGACAGGCATATCAATTTTCATTAAAGACCCAGGTTATGCTGCGATCATATTACCCAGATCAGGTCTAGGACATAAGCATGGAATAGTTTTGGGCAACTTGGTTGGATTAATTGACTCGGACTACCAGGGCGAGTTGTTTATTTCTACATGGAATAGAAGTTCATCTGCATTTATGATCAATTCACTCGACAGAATCGCACAATTAGTCATTGTGCCCGTATCTCAGGCAAAATTTAATCTAGTTTCGGAATTTCCAAAAAGTAATCGTGGAGCTGGTGGTTTTGGAAGCACCGGAAAGTCTTAAAAAAGACTTGATATGACACTAAATTCTATGGATAATGAACATCTTTTTGTGAATTTGAATAGAGGTTAGATATGGCAAGAGTATGTGATGTAACAGGGAAAAAAACGACAACGGGGAACAATGTTTCTCATGCTAAAAATAGAACACGCCGTAAATTTCTTCCCAATCTTCAAAATCGTAAAATTTGGGTTGAAAGTGAGAACCGTTGGGTTTCCATGAAAATATCTGGAGCAGCTTTAAGAACTATAGATAAACTTGGGATTGATGAAATTCTTAAAAGAATGCGTGCAGATGGTAAAAAAGTTTAAGGGATAATTATGAGAGAGAAAATAAGATTAGATTCATCAGCAGGTACGGGACATTTTTATACAACCACAAAAAACAAAAGAACCATGACTGAAAAATTTGAAATTAAAAAATTTGATCCTACGATACGTAAGCACGTCATGTACAAAGAAAATAAAATCAAATAAATTTTATTTAGGCATAATCACAGTCCTGTGTGGATATGGTATTTCAATTTCATTGTTCAGAAACTCTTTAAAAATAGCTCTATACATATCAGATTTTAAACCCATAAACCCCTTATTAGGGTCAGCCACGTAGCATGAAACATGTAAGTTAATTCCACTATCGGCAAATTCTTTTACGTAAACATTTGGTTTCGGCTCCTCAATAACTCTACTTTCTTTAGCACAAACAATAAGAATAATTTCAATTGCCTTATCGATTGACGATTCATAGCTAATTTGAAGATCTAAGGGTAATTTAACAGTCGTATTTGAGAATGTGAGATTAGTGATTTCATCAGTTAATAATTTTTCATTTGGTATGAGAATTTCAACACCATCTAGTCTTCTTAATGCAGTATAACGAGATTTTATTGCTACCACTATTCCATGATCACTCCCAATCTGGAGCATGTCACCCACTCTTATAGATTCATCACTAAGGAGCAAAAAACCACTAACATAGTTTGAAGCAATCTTTTGAAAACCAAATGCCAAACCTAATCCAAAAGCTCCTCCAAATACTGTCAGAAATGATAAATCAATTCCAAGTCCAGTTAAAACTATAATGATTGCAGTTAAATAAAGAAAAATTTTGAAAATTTTAATTAAAATTATTTTTTGGTTTATTCTTAGACTTTGATTCTTTATTTTCATTACCTGGTTTTCAACAAACCTTGCGACTGTCATTGAAACTATAATCGCAATAAATACACCAATAATACTTTCAATTACAAGAAGCAGAGTAAAGTCCTGCTCAGCAAAATAAAACTCTATTGAATGAAGGTACATTTGAAATTTTGTGACAACGCCGAGCTGATGACTCAAGTAGCCTATAACTACAATTCCAGCTAGTATATTTTCAACAGGTCTTAGCCATGGTCCCGATTTGAATATATACCTCGTAAGAATTATTGCTAGTCTGGCAAATAAAAGAATCACTAATACAGTATTAGCAAAATATAATAATCCCCATTTATACCCTCCTTCTCTGAAGAAATACATAGCTACAATAAGAATTAAGAGCATTACAATGGGTCGAACAATTTTAAAAATATCTTTCAGATTAAAATCATTATCTTCACTATTTTTAAATTTTTTTCTAAGGTAGTATTCGGCTAGGAAAGCCAAAAAAACTACTACAGCTATTATTAGTAACTGTAAAATGAAATCACCGCTCACCAATGTCTCTAGGGTGAAATTATCTTTGAAATATCGCAAATTCATTTGCATTTGTGTATATTCAAGATTCATATTTATTTGCTATTTTATTATTTTTTTTATATTAACACTAATGTGGCAAGTCCAAGGAATATAAAGAACCCTCCACTATCTGTCATTGCAGTAATCAAGACACTTGAACCAACTGCAGGATCTTTTCCTAAGCGATGCATTAAAATTGGCATGAGTACACCCATAATGGCTGCGAGGATAAGGTTTAAACCCATTGCTCCTGCCATCACAAATCCTAAATCAGCATTATCGTATAAATAAAAGGCAAATAATCCTACTATACTGCCCCATATCAATCCATTTAGAAGGGCCACACTTATTTCTTTATACAACAAAGACCTTATACTAGATTGAGTTAATTGACCTATAGCTAAAGCTCTTACAATCATAGCTGTTGTTTGATTGCCTGAATTACCACCAATACTGGCAATAATAGGCATTAGTGCAGCCAAAGCGACTACTTTTTCAATTGAACCTTCAAAGATACCAATGACTCTTGATGCAATAAAAGCAGTTAATAAGTTTATCGCCAACCATGCCCATCTGTTTTGAACTGACTTCCATATTGAAGAAAAAATATCCTCTTCTTCCCTGAGGCCTGCCATAGAAAACTTTTCATTATCAGATTCTTGTCTTATAAAATCCATGACAGCTTCAACAGTTAACCTTCCAACTAATTTATTATTTTCATCAACAACTGGAGCCGTTACCAAATCATATCTTTCAAAAGCATTTGAAGCTTCATCGGCTAAATCTTCTGGCTTAAATAGAACTATTTCTTTTGCCATAATATTTTTAACTTTTGTTATTGGGGGATTAACAATGATTCTCTCCAATGGCAATGCTCCCAAAATTAAACCGTCTTTATCTACAACAAATAATTTATCAGTATGATTTGGTAGCTTCTTAATTTTTCTTAAATAATTTAAAACAACTTCTAAAGTTAAATCTTCTCTGATAGTTGTTATTTCAAATTCCATCAAGCTGCCTACAGAGTCTTCTGGGTATGATAATGCTGACTGAAGTCTTTCTCTATTTTGAATATCTAAATTTTCTAATAAATCTTTAAGCACTTCTTCAGGTAAATCTGGAGCGATGTCTGCAATCTCATCTGTGTCAAGCTGCTCTGCAGCAGCTAATAACTCTGTACTGTCCATATCAGCGATAAGTGTTTGCCTGACTGAATCAGATACTTCAATTAAGATATCACCTTCATTCTCACTCCTAACTAACTCCCATAAAACTAAACGTTTTTGGACTGGCAATGACTCAAGAATATCTGCAATATCAGCTGGATGAAGATCATCTAGTAAGCTTTCAAGTGACCTTATATTTTTTTTACTCACAAGGTTTTTAATTAATGCATACTTCCCATCTTTTGAATTATCATTAAAATTATCTGAAAAATCAGAACTCTCTAATAGTTCATCAATTTGCTCTATCAGATCATTTAAACTTTCTTTTCTTTCAATATTATTTTTCATAATCTTGTACGGATAAGGACTGTTTCTTATTATAAGTTCTTATACTTAAAATGAACAAAAAAAAACCAGCTTTTAGCTGGTTTTTACAAATAAAACAAACGCCTTTATGCTTTTTTTGCAGCAGGCTTTTTAGTTTCTGCTTTTTTTACAGCAGGCTTTTTAGTTTCTGCTTTTTTTACAGCAGGCTTTT